>CAZPRX010000273.1:0-1840 GCA_964588835.1 uncultured Muribaculaceae bacterium | reverse complement strand
TTCCATCCTCCTATACCAAGCTGAATACTTACATACCTGGTATTTGACTGCAGATAATCATATAAAATTGCAATTTTCTCTTTTACTGTTGTCCCTTTTGAGGCAAGACTCTTGAAAAATTCTACCCTTTCCGGAGAAAGTGTCAACAATCCTTCATTTAATTTTCTTATCCATGCACCAAAGTCATTCCATGTATTGGCATTTCCACTTACATTATCCACGACAAATTTTTCAGGTGATATAGCAACCATTGGCAAAAACTCACCTACCGGCGGTGAGATAGGTTCGTAGATCAGCGCAGGAAGGTTGTTTACCATCCAGGTTCGTCTATCACCACGCACCTCCCCGGAAACATCACCGGAACCATGGTTTTTGGAAAAAAACCTTACAGACAATACTGAAGATTGATTTTTCAACAGAAACGCCATAATCATTATATGGGATCCAATCCGGAATTGAAATTAAAGCAGAATGTCTTTTTTCGTAGGAGTATTCAACCGTAAAGGGGTATTCTCTGTACTCCGGATTATAATGCTTCACTCTGGTACTCTCAAACAATGAATAACCGGAGATGGCACTATAGTCCCTGAAATCTGAGTATGCTATTGTTTTTACAACCTTTCCTGCAGAATTATAAATTTTTCCGTTAAGTCGCTTTATATCAGAAAATTTGTCATAATATTCATTAAATACTGACAACTCATATCCATTCTCATTTAATATTGTAATAGCATATTTAACTTTTAGAACCGCTAAAGATGGTGACTCAACCTGGAGCTCTACAATACTCTCTCTTACAACGGCCTTTGCACCTTTAGTCAAAGTATCAGACAGAAAGCTGGCCGGAAATTTTATCTCTTCAGCACTTAGCCAGACAGGAATAGATATCAGGAGTAATATTAACAGTCTTCTCATTGTTGAGATATCTTTTTCAGTATTATTGGTTCTGAGTGTTTTGAGACAATTTGATTATACAATCCCTGAAGAGACTGGTATTCATTCGGTAAAAATATTGCCTTATTTGTTTGGAACAAATATTTCACATTAACAACCACATCATTACCGGAAGCAAGAAATGTAACAGAAGCAGCATTTCCATTCATCTGAAGTTTAACGGATTTTGGTAGTGATACTACCTGATATCCTTCTGGCAAATTTATGCTGACTGAAACGCTCTCTTGAAAATTATACCCAAAATCAACAGGATATTTCCTCTCATTTGATTTGAATGGATTCTGCATCATTCTCTCGTATAACAAAGGGTAAATATAAATCTCATTTCCTATTTCCTCTATTGCATTCTCAATCCTAATACTCATCTCCTCTGTTAATTTCTCATTAAGACTTAATTGCCCGTTAATCTTTGGATTGCTTATATTTATGCCACTTCTTGTCTTCTGAATATTCTCAATATATTCATCCAGATTGTTAAATCCTGCAATCTTTCTTCTTGATTCAGCTGCAGCATAATCATAACTTATACTATAGTAGCCTCCCTCCAGCATAAAATTTTCTGATAGCGATAAATTATACCCAATGTCCCTTTTGAATTTTTTCTCAGAAGTCAGAGGCATCCAGTAAGAATTTGTCTCTTTAAGTACTCTCCCCTGCCAGTTAAGACTGTGATAAGGAAGCAGATTAAAGGGAGAGAAATTATCTGTTGCGTCTAGAAGCAGTGTATCACTATCAATATATGCAGCAATAATGACATTATTAATTTTATTGATAACCGGGGTCGTAGGTAAAATTACTCCATTTTCTCTGGTACTTGCCAGCACCAGATCTGTTTTAATATTAAGTGATTTAAGCAACATATAAAGGCTTAAATTGATATCTGCAG
>CAZPRX010000272.1:0-2138 GCA_964588835.1 uncultured Muribaculaceae bacterium | reverse complement strand
GAGGTTGCGGGTTTGGGTGGGACGAACCTCCATAGACCTCGTAATGAGCTAATTGTAAAATATAATTTATTGATTGTGAAAGATTTGTGTTTTGAAACACCATGGGATTCAACCCCATAGAGGTTCGTCCCACCCACGCCTGTGCTCAGACTGGCCAATCCTGTGTTCAGGCCGGAGCAAATCGCTCTGCAGAACGGCTTCAAACGGCGAAGCCCGGATGGTTGTAACTTATTAGCTGTGTGTGATTTGACACTTTACCCCTGGGGTCACCCCAGAGGTAAAGTGTTTATTTGCACTAAATCAGTTTGTTACAGCCATCCGGGCTATCACTGGGGAGCAATCGAAACGAAACGTCTCTCGGGATTAATTATTTGCCTCCCAGTAGCACTTTGTCAATGGCATCTTTGAAACTGGCTTTAGGGAGTGCTCCCTGTGCCATCTGAGGTGCCTCGTTCATTGGGCAGAAGAGGAGGGTAGGGATGCTTCTTATGCCGAATGCGCCTGCGAGCTCTTGTTCGGCCTCAGTGTCTACTTTGTAGATGTATATTTTGTCTGTGTACTCTTTTGCGAGTTCGTCTAGAATTGGGGCAACCATCTTGCACGGGCCGCACCAGTCTGCGTAGAAATCTATTATACATGGCTTGTCGCCCAGGTATTTCCACTCAGTTGGATTGGCTTCGTAGTTTGCTACTTTTTTGAGAAACTCATCTTTAGTCAAATGTATTGTTTTCATTGCTTTTTTTTATTAATTATTTTTTTATTGTATGTTTTTTAATTATCTGTTATTTATGCTTTTGCTTATTGCTCTTTTACACTTTTTCTTGCAATCATGATGAACTGTTCGTACTGCTTCTCTTGCTTGTTCATTATGTTATATGTGTATGTCTTATCAATTTCAAATCCTGCGTTTTTTAGCTGCAGTTCAAGTTTGTCTGTGTTGAACCCGTTATGAGGTATTTTGTCTCCGTTGTGAAAGCTTCCGTCCTCTTCTCTAAGATCTCCTATAACAATAACACCATTTTGCTTAAGAATGTTTTGAGAGATGTGTTTCAATGAACCTTCGATATCTTCTACATGGTGAAGTGCCATGAGAGTTGTAACCAGGTCAATGTCTCGTTGATTGTATGAATAAACATCTCCGGTAATTATTGTCCGTCCAAAATCTTTAAGTGCATCAAGCTTCTGGCGCAGAATTCCTATCATGGCCTCTGACGGGTCTAGATATATAACTTCTCGTACCAGTCCGGTACCGCATCCATAGTCCATTATTTTATGGCTCTTTGAGAGAGGAAAATTGTTAAGAAGCTCGGTTGTAAACTTCTCAGCCATCTCTCTCTTCATGGGGGTGTCCCACTCGTCGGCCTTATTCTTGAAATAGTCCACTGTAGTCAATTTTACTGTAATCTGTCTTTTCGTATTTCCCTTCGTCTAAGGGGTTATATCCATTCTCTTTTAATTTTGAGAATATCTCTGAAAAATTCACTTCGTCAGTGTGGTCAATAGTTACTTCGTTTTTGTAATTGTCAATATTAACTCCGTATACTCCGCCTAACGATGCAATCTCCCTGTTCAAAGAATTGTTGAATACACAACAGTTTGTCCTTTCAACTTTTATTACTGTTCTCATTTCTTCTCTTTTTTAAACATACTCCCAAGAAGTCCTCCCAGAAGAACGCCGTAGAGGGTGCTGTTTAGCGGAGAGGATGTTATTGGGCAAGTTCCGCTGTTACATCCTATGAAGTACCAGTAAAGGTAGCCTCCTAAAGCTCCCAGAACTGCACCTGCAATAATAATCCACTGTTTTTTAATATATTGTATGGCTTTATCCATTATTCTCAAATTTTATCCCATTGAAATTTGATGCAAAGTTAAATATATTTTCTAATAAAACAATTTTCCATTGGAAAATAAAATTGACGTTTTTAAAATTTATTGATTTATATTTGCCGTCGGTTTAACCATACTAAAGATAAACATTTGATTATTTTTTATGTTTATTGATAGTGTAAATATTAAATTATGTCGTACAATTTATTAAAAGGAAAGAGGGGGCTCATTTTTGGGGCTCTTAACGAAAGCTCCATTGCGTGGAAAACAGCCGAGAGAGTGTATGAAGAGGGGGGGCGGTTTGTGCTAAC
>CAZPRX010000271.1:0-2147 GCA_964588835.1 uncultured Muribaculaceae bacterium | reverse complement strand
AGGCTTTCTGGGGTGTTCTAAAAATGAGATTAAGAAAAATCAGACCAAGACAAATTTCTTAATATGAAGACGCTAATTAAGAACTGCATAATTGTAAATGAAGGGTATAGTTTTAAAGGATCAATTTTAATTGATGGTAAGATTATTAGTAAAATCTTTAGTGATGGAGATACTCTACCAATCTCAGATGAGATAATTGATGCAAACGGACTATTAATGTTCCCTGGAATTATTGACGATCAAGTCCATTTTAGAGAACCAGGTAACACTAACAAGGGAGATATTGCATCTGAAAGTGCTGCAGCAGTGCTTGGTGGAGTTACATCTTATATGGAGATGCCAAATACTAATCCACCTGCGATAACTCGTGAGATATTAGAGGAAAAATATAAAATTGCGGAGAAATCATCTTTTTCCAACTACTCTTTTTATCTAGGTGGTACTAACGACAACCTTGACGAGATAATTTCTGCAGACTCTAAGTTAATTTGCGGATTAAAATTATTTATGGGATCATCTACCGGTAACATGCTTGTAGATAATGATGAGTCTCTTGAAGCTATTTTTCAAAAATCGCCAATGCTTATTGCAGTGCATTGTGAGGATGAAAATACAATTCAGACAAATACCCAAAATGCAAAGGAGCGGTATGGATCTGATATACCTTTTAGTCTCCACCCTATAATAAGAAGCAGGGAGGCATGCATAAAATCTTCTGAGAAAGCAATCAAACTAGCACTGAAATATAACTCATCTCTACATATATTACATATATCCACAAAAGAGGAGATAGATATGATTCGTGAAGCCAGTAAAATGAACTCAAATATCACAGGCGAAGTATGTGTCCATTACATGCTTCTTGACAATACCATGTATTGTGAAATGGGTTCAAAGATAAAATGTAATCCTGCAATTAAAACAACAGAGGATAAAGAGGCAATAATCAAGGCTGTAAAAGAAGGTATAATTAAAGTTGTTGCCACAGATCATGCTCCTCATACAATTGAAGATAAAAACAACAAATATTTAGAAGCCCCTTCTGGCCTGCCCCTAATCCAACATAGCTTGCAGATAATGTGGGAATTACATCTACAAGGTCACTTTTCAGTTGAAGAGATTGCTGATAGAATGTCACACTCACCTGCAATAAGATTTGGGGTTGAAAACAGGGGCTTTATTAGAGAAGGATATTTTGCAGATATTGTATTAGTTGACCCATCTAAATCGATAACTATCGATAAAACAAATATTAGTTATAAATGTAAGTGGTCTCCGTTTGAGGGTAAAACATTTAACTCTTCGATAGTCCACACTTTCGTAAATGGTAAACACACTGTTGCCTTTGGCAAACTAACCGGCAATCGTGCCGGCGAACGATTAAAATTTTCACATGAAAAATAGAACAGGGGGAATAGTTGTATATCTATCAATAATAGCTGCTGTAGTTTTTTGGGGATTCTCTTTTATTTGGACAAATTCATTGTTAATTCAGGGATTTCCACCTATGGCACTCGTCTTTTTCAGGATGCTGTTTGCTGCTGTACTTCTCTTGGCAGTATCTTTTTCTGCAAAAAAGATACAAAAGATTAACAAGCAGGATTATAAATGGTTTTTATTACTTGTTTTCCTTGAACCGTTCATATATTTTATTGGAGAAACATACGGACTTCAAATTGTTAACTCTCCTACTCTAAGCTCTATTATTATTGCTACTATTCCAATATTTGCTCTCATTCCGGGTATACTGATTTACAAAGAGAGGATTACAGCGATTAATATAATTGGCGTTTTTATAACCTTGCCTGGGATTTTACTTGTTGTTTTCGATGGTGGTAAAATTTCAGTAGATCATTACTGGGGGTTAGCACTCCTTTTTATAGCTGTGTTTTCTGCAGTTGGCTATTCAATAGTTGTAAAAAAACTAGCTGTAACTTATAATAGTTACACTATAGCAACATATCAGCACCTTCTGGGGGCTATTTATTTTTTGCCTATGTTTCTTATTATAGACTCAGATGGATTTAGTTTAGGGATGCTTACACTTGACATATTAAAACCACTTCTTTTTCTTGCAGCGTTATGTTCTTGCGTAGCTTTTATTCTTTTTATTAATATACCATTGTAATATAAATATACTCTCCACC
>CAZPRX010000270.1:0-2150 GCA_964588835.1 uncultured Muribaculaceae bacterium | reverse complement strand
TACACGACTCTATCTTTGTAAAGGTTCATGAATTGGATGTAACAGTAAGAACAAGGGTAGGAGAGGCTACAATAAACACCTCTCTCTGGAATGACTGTGTGAACTCAGGAATGAGTCCGCTGATTGCAAACAGATTATCGGATATTTATGCGTGGACAATAGACTTTTTTGGATTACAGAAGGGAGATCACTTCATGGTAGTCTATGATGAGATACTTGCCGGTGGAGAGTTCCTTGATATTGGGCCAATTCATGCTGCATATTTTAGTCATAACGGCGTTATGTATGAAGCACACCGTTTTGTACAGGATGAGTCTTCAAATTACTGGAATGAAAAGGGTGAGAACCTGCGAAAGGCCTTCCTAAAAGCCCCTCTGAAATTTTCAAGAATCTCTTCAGGATTTACATATTCAAGGAGGCACCCGGTAACCAGGGTTGTCAGACCCCACACAGGTATTGACTATGCAGCACCTACCGGTACCCCGGTGATGAGTATCGGGGATGGTGTGGTTATTCAGAGAGCATATGCAGGAGGCGGAGGTAATACCGTTAAAATCAGGCATAATTCCACATATTCGTCGGCCTATCTCCACCTGTCCCGATACGCCTCAGGGCTAAAGGTAGGCAAGAGGGTAAGGCAGGGAGAGGTGATAGGTTATGTTGGGAGTACTGGTCTTTCAACCGGACCTCATCTTGACTTTAGGATATGGCAAAACGGAAAACCGATTAACCCTCTTAAAATGGACGCACCACCGGCTGACCCAATCAAGAGAGAAAACATGGAGGCATTTAAACTCCAGGTGTTAAGGGCCAGCGAGATTGCAGACTCTGTAAGATCTGTTCAATATCTTGATTCACTGGTTGTTAAACTTGGAGAAGGGAAATCTGCGGTTTAATGTTATCTTTGCCGCAAATTAATTTAATTTATGGCAGACGAAAAGATAATATTTTCAATGAACGGGGTGGGAAAAATACTTCCCACAAACAATAAGGCAATTCTTAAGAACATCTATCTCTCCTTTTTTTACGGAGCTAAGATAGGTATCATCGGTCTGAACGGATCAGGTAAGTCTACACTTCTTAAAATAATAGCAGGAGTAGAGAAATCTTTTGACGGAGATGTTGTCTGGGCACCAGGTTACACAGTAGGATATCTGGAACAGGAGCCACATTTGGACGATAGCAAGACGGTTCTTGAAGTTGTTCAGGAGGGTGTTCATGAGGTGATGTCACTACTTAAGCAGTATGAAGAGGTAAACAATAAGTTCCTTGAGCCGATGAGTGATGATGAGATGGCGAAGCTTATTGATTTACAGGGAGAGCTTACAGAAAAAATCGAACATGTTAACGGTTGGGATATTGATTCAAAATTGGAGCGTGCTATGGATGCGCTGCAATGTCCGGAGCCTGATGCTCCTGTTAAGCACCTCTCAGGTGGTGAGCGCCGCAGGGTTGCACTTTGCAGGCTGCTTCTTCGTGAGCCCGATGTTTTGCTTCTGGATGAGCCTACCAATCACCTTGATACGGAGTCTATTCAATGGCTTGAGGCACACTTGCAGCAATACAAGGGAACAGTAATAGCTGTTACCCACGACAGATATTTTCTTGACAATGTTGCCGGCTGGATTCTTGAGCTGGACAGAGGAGAGGGGATTCCGTGGAAGGGAAATTACTCTTCATGGCTTGATCAGAAATCGACAAGACTTGCAACCGAGGAGAAGCAGGAGAGTAAGAGACGTAAAACTCTGGAGAGAGAGCTTGAGTGGGTAAGGATGTCGCCTAAGGCTCGTCAGGCAAAATCGAAAGCTCGTTTGTCTGCATATGAAAAAATGCTAAACGAGGATGGAAGGGCTAAGGAGGAGAAACTTGAAATTTTCATCCCTAACGGACCACGCCTCGGAGACAGGGTTATTGACGCAAAGGGTGTGACTAAGGCTTTTGGGAACAAACTATTGTATGAAGGGCTTGAATTTAGCCTTCCGCCTGCCGGGATTGTGGGAATTATCGGACCTAACGGAGCGGGAAAAACAACCCTCTTTCGTCTGATAATGGGCCTTGATAAGCCCGATGCAGGAACATTTGCAGTGGGTGAGACTGTAAAGGCAGCCTATGTAGATCAGCAACACAGACACATTGACCCTGATAAAACA
>CAZPRX010000269.1:450-2171 GCA_964588835.1 uncultured Muribaculaceae bacterium | reverse complement strand
GAGATGCCTTTTGATTTTGAAGGAGCTATAGTCTTTTATGCGGGACCGTGTCCGGCAAAACCGGGCAGACCCATCGGCTCAGTAGGCCCTACAACAAGCGGCAGGATGGACCTGTACTCTCCAAAGCTGATTGATAAAGGGCTTAAATACATGATAGGGAAAGGGCTCAGGAGTAAAGAGGTTGTAGACTCTATAATAGGTAATTCTGGTGTCTATTTTGCAGCTATAGGAGGAGCAGCCGCTCTGATGGCTAAATGTGTTGAGAGTGCCGAGGTTATTGCTTTTGATGAACTGGGAACAGAGGCAGTAAGGAGACTTGTTGTTAAGGAGATGCCTGTGATTGTTGCGATAGATTCAGAGGGGAACGATATCTATAAACAGCGTAAAAACTTATAGGCTGTAGTCAGGGTATTCAATATCTGTAAGGAATAGCGGGTGAGCAGGAACTGAGTTTCCGGCTGAGGAGCGGTCTTTTTGATTTAGGACCTCAATAATCCATTCAGGCTCGTGACGGCCTCTTCCAATTTCCAGCATTGTTCCCACAAGCGCCCTCACCATATTTCTTAAAAATCTGTTTGCAGAAATTGTAAACTTAACCGAATCACTACCTGTAACTGTTAGGGGAGATCCCTTTTCCCATAATGCAAAAGTGACAGTACAGATGTTTGTCTTTGCATCTGTGTGAAGCTTTGCCATTGAGGTGAAGTCGTGAGTTCCCGTAATCAGCCGGGCTGCCCTGTTCATCTTATCTAAGTCTAAATCATAGGGATAGAAGAATGAATATTCGTTAAGAAAGGGAGCTTTATCTGAGTGAACGTAGTAATTGTATCTCCTCGAAATTGCGTCGAAACGAGCATGAGCGTCATCCGGAACCTGCCAAATTTTATGAACAACTATGTCAGAAGGTAAAATGGCATTAATTTTGAAAATTGACTTTTGCATATCTTCAGACAATGTCATGTTGTCAGAGGCGAGGTCAAAGTGTGCTATATAATTGATGGCGTGTACACCGGAATCGGTCCTGCCGCAGCCTGTTACCTCAACGGGCTCTTTAAACCAAATGGTTAAAGCACGCTCCAGCTGAGCCTGAACGGAGGGTTGTTCCGGCTGAACTTGCCAGCCGTTATAGTTTCTTCCGTTATATGACAATTTGATGAAGAGACGCATCAATTAAATAGTTAAATTTGTAGGATACACAATTTTGATACAAAAATACAAAAAATAGAGAGACCAGTATGGAAAGCGTCAACATCAAAGAGCTCAATGAAAAAATTCAGAGAGAGAGTGCATTTGTAGACATAATCACTCTTGAGATGAACAAGGTGATTGTTGGTCAGAAACAACTAGTTGAAAATCTGCTGATAGGCCTTCTTGCAAACGGGCATATACTCCTTGAAGGGGTACCCGGACTCGCAAAAACTTTGGCCATAAATACTTTGGCATCCATAGTTGATGCAAAATTCAGCAGGATACAATTTACACCGGATCTTCTTCCGGCAGACCTGATAGGAACGCTCATTTACAGTCAGAAAAATGAGGAGTTCAAAATCAGGAAGGGTCCCGTCTTTGCAAATTTTGTACTGGCAGACGAAATAAACAGATCACCCGCAAAAGTTCAGAGTGCGCTTCTTGAGGCTATGCAGGAGAGGCAGGTAACAATAGGAGAAAATAGTTTCAAGCTGCCGGAGCCATTTCTGGTTATGGCAACCCAAAATCCTATT
>CAZPRX010000269.1:0-440 GCA_964588835.1 uncultured Muribaculaceae bacterium | reverse complement strand
CCTGAGGCACAGGTAGACCGATTTATGCTCAAGGTGGTTGTAAACTACCCTAAAAAAGAGGAGGAGAAGCTGATTATCAGGATGAACAACAGTGGTACATTCCCTGTGGCAAACTCCGTGATTAAACCAGAGGACATCCTGAGGGCAAGAGAGGTTGTGAGAGAGGTCTATATGGATGAAAAAATTGAGAAATACATTGTTGATATTGTATTTGCTACAAGAACTCCTGAAGAGTACGGTCTTCCAAAACTTAAAGATCTTATATCTTATGGTGGCTCACCAAGGGCGAGTATCAATCTTGCCATGGCTGCCAAGGCCTATGCATTCATCAAGAGAAGAGGCTATGTAATTCCAGAGGATGTAAGAGCTGTTTGTTATGAAGTTCTCAGACACAGGATCGGTCTTACATATGAGGCTGAGGCAGAAAATATTACATCGGA
>CAZPRX010000268.1:0-2174 GCA_964588835.1 uncultured Muribaculaceae bacterium | reverse complement strand
ACATCAAAGGTGTCTGCAGAATCGATTTCACAAAAGAGGACATTGTAAGGCACAAACTTGTAACAAAGATTGTACAGGCTTTTGACAAACTTGACGAGGAGGGGTTAAGTTAGAGTGGCTTAATACTAAAATAGCACTCCTCCCATTTCTCCTGTCCCTTTTCCTTTAGAAATTGTCCAGACTCCATTTACAAAGACATGCTCTATTCCTGTGGCATACTGATGCGGATCTGCAAAGGTAGCTGCATGGTATCCCGGAAGCAGAAGACCTCTCTCTTTGAGGGCAAGCCTTGAAGCCGGCAGAGCCGTTGCTTTATGAACTGCAGTCTCAAGATTCATAAGTTTCTGCTCTCTTACATATTTTCCAAAAAATCTAGGCATTGTCCCGTATGAGCGCGGATGAGGCATTGATTCACCCAGCTTTCCGTATGGGGCGTAAACACTTCCGTCTGAAGCGGGCATACCAAGAGGATGTGAAAGAAACATGGATACGTTCTCTTCAGTCATTGCAAAACCGATTATATCTACACTTACCCTCTCCTCAATAAGCAGCCTTCTTACAAACTCCCAGGCCTCCAGTCCTGCAAGTTGTGATGCCTCGGCAACACTCATACCTATGAACTTTTTGTTTGCGTCTTGTCTGCATGAGGTTATTACTATGTTCTTAGGCCCGCCAAGTCTTTCAAACCGGGACCGGGCATACTCCCCAATTTTATTTGAGATAACAGGGGATTCCAACCTTGACAAAATCTCATCTGTAGTGCCTTGTCTCTCGCTTAATGGTATAAAAGTGGACATCCCTGTTGAAAAAGCGATGTAAGGATATCTGTCAAATGCAATGTCAACACCTGAAGACTTTGCATCCTCTATCATTTTGAGCAGCATGGGTGCCTTGTGCCAGTTTGCTGCATTCTGGGCCTTTAGATGTGAGACCTGCAACCTGACTCCTGAAGAGCGGGCAATTCTTATTGCCTCTGCAAGTGAAAACTCAACTCTGTCATCTTCATTCCTCATATGAATTGCGAAGAGTCCGTTGTGTCTGGCAACTGCTTTGCATAGCTCTGCAATCTCTGCTTCCGGTGCGTATGAACCCGGTACATATTCAAGACCGCACGAAATTCCTACTGCCCCCATCTCCATCTGGCTCTCTACATAAGACACCATATCTTTAATTTGTTCTGCACTCGCAGGAACATCATTATCACCTACGAATCGGGCTCTTACTGATCCTTGTCCTATAAGGGTTCCATAATTAATCCCCCTTTTTTGTTTTGCGTAGTCTGAGAAGAACTGGCCTTTATCCTCCCATCTTTTAGAAGGAAATGGTGAGTCGCCGCAATTACCTCCAATGTCAAGTGTAACACCCTGGAAAATTTTACTCTCTCCCAGTGGTGCATGCATCATATTTGCATCTGTGTGAGTGTGAATATCAATAAAGCCGGGAGTTACGGCATTTCCGCCGGCATCAATAATATTATCGGCACTGCTCCCAAGGTCACCTATTGCTGCGATTCTGCCATTTTTGATTGCAACATCTCCTTTTACGGGGGCTCTCAACTCTCCGTTGTAGATCACTCCGTTTTTTATTATTGTATCAAAACGGCTGCTTGCCCTGAGTGATGTGATCTCACTTATTGTGAGTCCGATTGCTGCTCCGGCAAAGATTGAGGATTTCAGGAACCCTCTTCTTGAAATTTTTTCACCCATAACCTATTTTATTATCTCAACACCTTTAGATATATATTGCTCAAATTTACCCTCTTTATCGTAAATAAGAAGTGCATCAATATCGCTTCTTGATTCTATGATCTCAATTGCCCGCTCAAGTCCCACTACCATAAACCATGTAGCATAAGCGTCAGCAGACATAGCATCTCTGGCCAGAACAGTAGCACTAAGGAGATTATGCTTTACAGGCTTGCCTGTTGCCGGGTTAATTGTATGTGAATACTTAAGTCCATCCTCTTCAATGAATTTTCTATAATTGCCGGAAGTTGCAAGTCCGCGGCCGGAGAGTATCAATACCGTATGCAAATCTGCCCCCTGAATCATGTTGCCCTCTACCGGCTTATCTATCCCAACGCTCCATTTTTTGCCGGAGTGGTTAACACCCTTGCAAAAAATCTCTCCACCCACTTCAACAAGGTAGTTCTTAATACCGCGTCTGTCAAATTC
>CAZPRX010000267.1:0-2183 GCA_964588835.1 uncultured Muribaculaceae bacterium | reverse complement strand
ACTTGGTATCATCCGTGGCTGGGACTCTAACTGGTACGGTGGAACTGATTACGCCAGCAAGATCCTTGAAGATGCTAAGATTCGTGAGTATCTGAACGCCCGCCTTGCAAAGGCTTCACTCTCAAGAATAGTAATTGAGAGAACTCTTAAGCTAATAACTGTGACTATTCACACTGCACGTCCCGGTATTATTATCGGAAAAGGCGGTCAGGAGGTTGACAAGCTTAAAGAGGAGTTGAAGAAAATCTCTAACAAAGAGGTTCAAATCAATATATACGAAGTAAAAAGACCTGAACTTGACGCAAACATTGTTGCAAACAATATTGCACGTCAGGTAGAAGGTCGTGTTTCATACCGCCGTGCAATCAAGATGGCAATGGCTTCTACAATGAGAATGGGTGCCGAAGGTATCAAAGTTCTTATTAGTGGTCGTCTTGGTGGTGCAGAAATGGCAAGAAGGGAGATGTATAAAGAGGGAAGAACACCTCTTCATACTTTCCGTGCCGATATTGACTATGCTCATGCAGAGGCTCACACAAAAGTGGGTGTTCTGGGAGTAAAAGTTTGGATTTGCAATGGTGAGGTTTACGGAAAGAGAGATCTCTCTCCTAACGTAGGCATGGCTGCGAATTCAGCATCTGCACAAGGTGGACATCAAGGTGGCAGAAATGATCGTCGCGGAGGCGGTGATCGTAGAGGCGGTCGTGGTGGCGACAGAGGAAGAGGACGCTCCGGTAACTCTCGTGGACCACGTCAGCAAAGAGAGGGTGGCGAGAACTAACCTCTTGTTTAATACATTAAAAAGATTGAGATGATTTTATCCATCTCAATCTTTTTTTTTATTATTAAAAGGGAATGGTAAAATAGAATGACGACCCTTTCCCCGGTTCGCTTTCAAGCCATATTTTTCCTCCGAGTGCCTCTGCATAGGCTTTAGAAATAGATAAGCCAAGGCCTGTTCCCTCATAATGTTTTGAAATGGAATCATCAGCCTGTATAAACCTTTCAAAAACGGCAGAGTGTCTCTCCTGAGCTATACCTATTCCTGTGTCAGTTACATTGAACTGTAAGTAGTTATCACGCTTTGTATATCCAAAAGTTATTGATCCCTTATGAGTGTATTTAGAGGCATTCTTTAGTAAGTTTATAAGAATAGCATAAAGTTTATCTCTGTCAGTAAAAATATCAGAGTCGTCACTAAGCCCGAGATTGCACTTAAATTCAATTCCTTTGCCCTCGATTTCATGTTTAAAGAACTCATAAATATGGCTCATAAGATCATTGATCCTGAAGTGGGCAGGAAGTATCTTTATTTGTCCAGCATCAATAATTGAGATATTAATCAGATCATTAATTATGCTAAGCATTCTTTTGCCGCTCTCCTCTATTATCTGTATGTAATCTCTTTTATCCTCTTCAGAAATACCAGGTTCAGACAGAAGAGCTGCAAAACCCATAATCCCATTCATAGGGGTCCTTATTTCATGGCTGACATTAGCAAGAAAAGCAGATTTTAAACGGTCGCTCTCTTCCGCCATCTTTTTAGCAGATATTAACTCCTCCTTCTGCCTGAAGTGTTCCGAAAGCAGTTTACCAACTTTTGTATATTCATTAGATGCAGATTTCAAATTTACCAAACCTTCGGCATCTTCGTTTTCTATACAAATAATCAGATTTTTCAGCGGATTAATGCCCCATTTGATTACCGCAAACATGTAAAGTCCCAGTATAACCAGCAGGCTCAGAGAGAGCAGAAGTACAATATTAAATGTACTATCCCTATATCTTTTAAGAATTTGACTCTCTCTTGTAAATATAATTGAACCAACAGAACTGCCATCCCATCCTTCAAGATTATGAACAGAAGATATTGAATAAGGTCCGGCTGATTCATTATGGTTTGTTAAATGGCTAAATCTTACATTAGATCCGCTAAGCGTTGAAAGCTCATTTTCAAGGTTATTATCCCATTTTTTGCAAACAAAAAGATAACCCGACGGAGGTGTTGAATTGTGAGAAGGGTCTGCCGTAGGATGCACAGAGGCTCCATAAACACGAAAAAGACCCTTATCAGTGTTTACATAAAAAGAGACCAGGGCCGTGTCTCTAAAGAGCTTAAGTGCATCTTCTGGTATAATTGTTATATTGAGAGTGCTGTCAGATGAAGCTTCATGAACAAGTTT
>CAZPRX010000266.1:0-2198 GCA_964588835.1 uncultured Muribaculaceae bacterium | reverse complement strand
TGGTCCTCCCACCTTCCCAATATTTTTAGAATCGACAATTGCTATAACCTTCCAAGAACTTCCGTTATCCACTGAAAGCAGCCAACTTCCCTTGTCGAAAGTAACTATCGGCCTCTTCATAACCACAGCAATTTTCTCTCCCGACACATCGGGAATCCACGCCCCATCAAGGGTCCAGTAATACTCCCCATCACTGTGCAGCTTAAACCCTACCTGTGGTGCTTTGCCGTAATAAATTGATATAGAGCTTGAATTTGCAAAGCCGACATAATAACCGGTAATCTTCTCACCCTCCTTAACCGGCAACGTCCCACTAACATAATCCTTATTCTTAAGAGCAAAAACCAGCGATGTCATCGCCTTAATATTCCTCTCCAATACAAAACTCTCCAGCCTCAGCTCCTTAACCTGACTCTCCGTCAATCCCCCCTTCTCACACCCCAGCAATACCAACATCACCGCCAGAAATTTAAAATTCAAACTCTTCTTCATAACTCTAAGTTATTAAATATTCGCTCCCCGTGTCGCTGTAATAGATTGTAGATCACCTACTAGACACTTTATCCCTGGGATGATCCCAGGGATAAAGTGTTAATTAACACATAGTCAACAATATGCAGCCGCGCGTACATGCTGTCCAGTCACGCGGACATAACCAGTATCTATTCACCTAACTCAACAAAAACGCCAGGCAGAGTTACTG
The DNA here is from genome assembly GCA_964588835.1 of uncultured Muribaculaceae bacterium. Taxonomy (GTDB): domain Bacteria; phylum Bacteroidota; class Bacteroidia; order Bacteroidales; family UBA932; genus Bact-08. The sequence goes on along the minus strand of CAZPRX010000266.1, from coordinate 1,495 downwards.
GTACTGATACAAAAACGGCGATTTTTTCTGAGTTGGAAATTTTATCTTTTTTCAGTGCTTCAATCTCCTTTAATGGCCCCGCACTCACCTTATAACTCTCCTGTGACATGGCACCAGGTAGGGCACCACGGATGCGGAGCGATTCAAGATATTGCTTTATCCTATCCTCAACTCTTTGCCATGTCTCAGAGTTATTTTCATCGTATTGATGCTCAGTCAGAGAGTATCTTATTGAACACTCAATCATATCAATAGTGCGTTTCACATTGATGAACCTATAGATTGAGTTTACTTTAGTTAGTGTCCTTGAGCCCCAAATCAATGGCTCAGAATAGGGTACTTTTCTTATAACATTAACACTAACCTTACCGTCAGGAGGAGTAGTTATAGATACAATCTCACTCTCCGCTAGATCGATACACACATTTGTAAGGTGCTTTATTGAAATATTGGCAGGAGCTTTCCATATTCCCACCTTCCACTGCTGATGCAGATATTGAGCAGCCACCCCTCCAGATGCCGGAATGGCAACCTCCTTGAACGAAAATTCATTGAAAACTTTCACCCATGGATAGTATGCAGCACCACTTTCCAGACACTTATTATAGATGTCAGAATCAGCATCATCTTTATAACCGAAATTATCCCCAATTCCATTTCTAAAATTGTTCACGGGATCACCATCTGACGAGAATCCACCAAAAATATCCAGAATTGCAAATCTTGTATTGCCGCCATCAGAACAATGTCTAAGCATTGCACGCTGAACCCTTAATGAATCTTCAAGACTTGGAAGACAAGCAGCCTCAGGAATAACCAACAAAGAGTGGTGGAAATCATTTTTAAGCGAATCTAAACCTTTAATAAGATCATCAGCAAAAAGCCCATCCTTGTTATTCCTTACTGAGACAACCAAGCATTCACCCCCGCCATTTTCAAAGAAAAGCTTTATATTGAAATACAGATAGTTATTGTCAAGAGTAACTTTCTGACCACCAAAAACCCGGGTAAATTCAGCAAAACTGCTAATTCTAACCGGCCTAAAAACAAGTGAATCATCATATATGCCCACATTGTTAAAATCCCCAAACCCGATGTTCTCACTATATGTCGCCTTCTCTGTATAACCCACAAATGCAACCACATCACTACTAGCATCATTTATAGGCCTTTCCGTCCACTTCCTCTCTTCAAGATACACCCCCGGAGGCATTTGAGGGAGACTAGATGTAGTTTCAAACGTTTGACCAGACTTCAAATGGAGGGTAAAAAACTTAGACATAGCATTTTATTGTAAGTTAATAATATTTAAACTACCTCTCAATATACCCCTTCCCTTGACAATGGTAGCATTTAGTCTGTACGTGAACTATCCCATGATCAAGCAGTTGAGAACAATTCTTACACCTGGTTTTCACATTGGTGTGCGTTCCATATGTAGGCACACTCTTAACCACGCATATATAACCCGTCCCATTGCAATGCGGGCAAAGCA
>CAZPRX010000265.1:0-2210 GCA_964588835.1 uncultured Muribaculaceae bacterium | reverse complement strand
GGGGTGATAACCAAGCATACACTATAACACAGAAAAGAATTAAGATAAAGGACTCTGACACAATCTCAAAAGAGGTAGTAAGATACAATGTTGATCTGGTTATTGTTGACTCCGTTTCCGGATCTTATAAAATTGACTGGCGTTATTATGATCAGCATAATACTATGTCAAAAAAAGGGATATTCACGATTACAACTAATGATAAGGGTGCTTTGCAGAAAGTGGAAGAATACGGGCAGGGCAATCCAGTAGCACATAAAGATATTGACCAGTTTTTTATTTATTATGGGGCTAATGTGAAGTTAGGAGAGGTAATTACCTCAACTATTAAAGCCCCCAATCCATACTCTGAAGATCTGCTTGATGCAGAGATATCCGTTTGGCTAGATGAAATATTGCTAAGTGACAACACCTACGTAATACAGATGTCACAGACAATTGACTCTGAACAATTGGCTAATGTCGCTTATAAATATTTAACTTTAGTCTCTGAATCAACCGGAGAGCTCCCTCCGGACAGAGAAGATTTTCAAAAATTTAATAATACCACCAGAGTTATATCATGGATTCATGAGTCAGGTTGGTTAATATACTCAATTGAGATGAAGGTGATAAAAGCTGGCACTATGAGTATTATTGAAGAGCGTAGAATAGAAATGCAATAACTTACATGAAATTTAGATTTTTAACACTGCTGTTATTTTTTGTATCATCAATTAGTTACTCACAGAAACAAACTGCTCTTCCGGCATCAGATTTTACTACTAATTTCTGCAAATTTCCATTTGCATGGAAATCCCTGCCGGACAAAAAAATATCTATAGCAATTATTGGTAATGATGAGAACTCTGTTTTAACCTCAAAAGTTAAATTGATAGAGCATTATGTTCCTGGTTCAGAGGTATCCATTCATGCAATACCGGATTTTTACAACAATAAGATAAATGCAGAAATTTTTGATGTGTTGGTTTTCGCAGATGAAATAAATGAGAATGATTATGACAGCTTTATAAAGCTTGTCTCAGATATAAAGAGTGTAAGCTGTGTTCTTTCCGCATATTACGGTCCAATGGACCCGCAAAGAGATTACACAAACTGGCAGAATTTTGTAAAGATGGCTTCAGGTGCAGGATGTATAATTTCAGGCTCTCACGGAGACATGTATCAGTTAGGCGATATCTCATTCTGGGAGAGTGTACCGGTTGATATTTTCACAGTGATGGGCAGGGACATTGACGGCTTTCAACCGATGATGCCGGATTATAAAATCAAGCAAAATATTGAGAAAACAATTTATACCACCTCATCTGCAGTGGCATTAGTCAAGTCATTCTATACTGACCTTGGAAACAGCGAGTTGAAGCAACTGCTCAGAGAGAGGGGAAGGGTTGTTTACTGGTCACATATTCTAATTCCAGAGGGAAAAGATGGTATTCAAATCATGATCCCCCATTTTGATAAAGATTATTTAGGGAAGTACGAAGACGAGAGAGTCAAGGTCTTGAAAAAAACAGCGTTTAAAGCTTCAACTCTTGACGTGGCCTCACTTATTGGAATTCCAGAGAAAAAGTATGAGGAGTGGTGTGTGGATGTGCTAAATGTAGAAGAGTTGAATAAAAAATCTACTGGAAAAGGTGTGACGGTAGCGATACTGGATCATTCATTCAACAAAAACAGCTCAGCAATAAAAGATAGAGTTGTATCGCCTGTAAGCTTTATAGAAGGAGAAGAAGCTTTATGCGACAAATCTGACCACGGTACATTTATGGCTGAAGATTTAGTAATAATTGCCCCTGATGTAAAAATTATGCCTATTGTTATGACTAACGGGAATATGTCCGGATATACCGAATCATTTATAAAGGCAATTAATTACGCGGTTGAAAATGGAGCAAATGTGATAAGTTGCAGCCAGCCGGCTGTTAAGGAGGGCCAAAGTGCTTTGGATGAGGCAATCAGAAACGCTCTAAACAAAGGAGTGTCAGTTGTTTATATAAATTATAAAGGGGATAATAAAAATGTGATAGTTCCGGGGATGGTTGAATTTGAAAGTGTCAACAATAATAAAGAAAAGATTAATTTTGTAGGAACCAACTTCATTACAAAAGAGAGCCCGATTACTTGGGGAGTTTCACACACAGCACCAATTCTATCAGGGATTATAGCATTGATAAAATATATTAATCCACATTTAACACCTCAGCAAATAA
>CAZPRX010000264.1:0-2212 GCA_964588835.1 uncultured Muribaculaceae bacterium | reverse complement strand
TAACAGTTGAAGTAAGAATACCGGAGCGATCAACTGTCTCCAGATAAGAGTATCTGTTAACACCTCCAAATCCAGCCTCCCTCACATCCGGTGGAATCTCCTCCATTCCAAATATGGGCCTGTAAACATAATTATCCCTTATTTCCAGCGCCTTAAGAATCCTGGTAGCCTCATCAAACCGTCTGTTCATAAGAGCCAGCCTGTTTGCGAGATCTGCATTTGTACTTCTTATACTAAGTAATTTGGGTGTCTCCTGACCCATATAACGTGTATAAGTAAAGTAATAACCTACAGAGACAGCCACGCTCAGAAGGAATAAAAAGAACCCCTTCGAAAACCTGGACCTTACAGAGATCTTGTGAATCTCATAAGCTAGTGTTTCCGGATTGAATTTATACCTTTTACTCTTTGACATTGGGGATTTTTAACCTTAAATTCGTGCAAATTTAAATAATTTTAAATAAAAACCTATTTTTGTCATTCATTAACAAAACCCTCTGGAATATACAAAATTATGACATCTAAAGATATACGTAAAAACTTTCTGGATTTCTTTGCAAGCAAAGGACATGCCATAGTACCATCAGCACCTATGGTTGTAAAGGATGACCCCACACTAATGTTTACAAACGCAGGGATGAATCAGTTCAAAGACTGGTTTCTCGGAAATGAGCCTGCAAAAAACAGCAGAGTTGCAGATACTCAGAAATGCCTCAGGGTAAGCGGAAAGCACAACGATCTTGAAGAGGTGGGTCACGACAGCTACCACCACACTATGTTTGAGATGCTTGGTAACTGGAGCTTTGGAGATTATTTCAAGAATGAAGCAATTGACTGGGCCTGGGAACTGCTCACAGAGGTATACAAACTTGACAAAGACAGACTCTATACAACAATATTTGAAGGGAGTCCTGAAGAGGGCATATCAGAAGATACTGAGGCCAGAGAGAGATGGCTCAGATATTTACCTGCAGACAGAATAATCAGGGGGAACAAAAAAGATAACTTCTGGGAGATGGGAGATACCGGCCCTTGCGGACCTTGCAGCGAAATTCACGTTGACCTCAGGGAGGACGATGAGCGTGCAAAGGTTCCTGGAAAGGATCTTGTAAATATGGGTCACCACCTGGTTGTTGAGATCTGGAACCTGGTTTTCATTCAGTACAACAGAAAAGCAGACGGCAGCCTTGTGCCACTTCCGCAGAAACATGTAGATACCGGAATGGGGTTGGAGAGATTATGCATGGCTATGCAGGGGAAGAAGAGTAATTACGATACCGATGTTTTCACAGGCCTGATTGCTGAGATTTCCCGTCAGTGCGGGAAGGAGTATGGGAAAGATGCCAGGGTAGATGTAGCAATGAGGGTAATTGCAGACCACATTAGGGCAATCAGCTTTTCAATTGCAGATGGTCAGCTCCCTTCAAATGTAAAAGCAGGTTACGTTATTCGCAGGATTCTTAGAAGGGCTGTAAGGTATGCATACACCTTCCTGGGGGTTGATGAGCCTTTCCTTTGCAGACTTGTCCCTATCCTTGTTAAAGAGATGGGAGATGCATTCCCGGAGCTCGTAAGAACACAGGAGCTTGTAACAAAAGTTATCAAGGAAGAGGAGGACTCATTCCTCAGAACTCTGGACAAAGGAATCCGTATGCTCGACAACATTATGTCAAAAAATGCAGAGACTAAAACTATATCCGGAGAGGAGGCATTTGTGCTTTACGACACTTATGGTTTTCCACCAGATTTAAGTGACCTTATCGCCCGTGAGAAGGGATTCCGGATTGATCATCAGGCCTTTGAAAAAGAGCTGGAGAGACAAAAAGAGAGAAGCAGAAACGCAACATCCAGCCAGGAGGGAGACTGGAATGAGGTTTCACCATACATTGGAACAGAATTCACAGGTTATGAGGGCACTGAATCCCAGGCCAGAATAGTGAGATACCGCACCGTAAGAACTAAAAATAAAGAGCTCTTTCATATAGTGCTTGATAAAACACCTTTCTATGCCGAGAGCGGCGGACAGGTGGGAGACACAGGTGTTCTCATCTCTGAATCCGGGGAGAAAATTGAAATAATAAATACTCTTAAAGAGAATAACCTGCATATCCACATTTCAGAAAAAATTGTAAAGGACCCATCTCAGTTATTCACTGCAGTTGTGGATAACGAGAAGAGAATCTCCACTGCAAACAACCACACAGCAACTCAC
>CAZPRX010000263.1:362-2219 GCA_964588835.1 uncultured Muribaculaceae bacterium | reverse complement strand
TTCCAAACTCTCTATTGCTGCCAGATCTCTTGAAAAATTAAATGCACTTAAGCAGGAACTTCCTCTATCTACTAAGGTTTTATGTATTAAAACAGACGTAACAATTGAAGAGGAGTGTCAGAACCTTGTTGAACAGACAGTTGCACACTATGGTAGAATTGACATACTTGTCAATAATGCAGGCATATCCATGAGGGCTATGTTTAAAGATACAGAGCTCTCTGTGATAAAAAATCTGATGGATGTAAATTTTTGGGGAACTGTATATTGTACAAAATACGCACTCCCGTGGTTACTAGAAACTCAGGGCTCTGTTGTAGGAGTAATCTCAATTGCCGGCTTTAAGGGACTTCCGGCAAGAACCGGTTATTCAGCATCAAAATTTGCCGTTTATGGTTTTATGGATACACTTAGAATAGAGCATCTTAAAGACAATCTACATGTTATGATTTTTGCTCCCGGTTTTACCGCCTCATCGATAAGGGAGAGGGCTCTCGTAGCCGACGGACGTGAGCAAGGAGTAACCCCCAGAGATGAAGGCAAGATGATGAGTGCTGAGGAGTGTGCTTCTCACCTTTTATCAGGATTAAAAAAGCGCAAAGCCCAGGTAATTCTGACATTTATTGGTAAATTACTGGTAAATCTCAATAAGTTTTTCCCGCGACTTGTGGACAAACTTGAGTACGACTTCATGAAGCGAGAGCCTGACTCCCCTTTAAAATAGACTTACTCCGGAGAATTTTTCAATATTGGCTGCTATTCCTTCAAGCAGCCTTTTTTTTGCGTTCTCCCCTGACCAACCTATATGAGGTGTCAGAATCAATTTCTCTCTATTCTTCACACATAGAAAAGGATGGTCTGCCGGGATTGGCTCTTGCTCATAAACGTCGGTAGCAGCCCCGGCTATCAAATCATAATCAATTGCCTTTGCAAGATCCTGCTCATTAACAATTCCGCCCCTGCCCATATTTACAATTATCGCATTTGGCTTCATCAATCTAATCTCTTTCATAGATATCAGATTTTTAGTCTTCTCATTAAGAGGAGAGTGAACAGAAATTATATCACAAGTTGATAAGAGTTCATCAAGAGTTACTGCTGGGTATTTTTTACAGTGTGGCACACCTGATGTTGAGTAGTACATAACTTTTGCCCCAAAGGCAGAGGCAATCTCAGCAACCCTTTTTCCAATTGTACCCATCCCAATTACACCAAATTTCATGAAGGCAATTTCAGAAAAGGATCTTCCGGTATCAGTAAAGTGAAGACTTTTTGAGTACTCTCCGCTTTTGACAATGTTGTCAAAATATTGATTATGATTCAGAAGAGCCAGAATTGATCCAAATGTTATCTGGACGACACTCTCCGTAGAGTATGCTACAACATTTTTCACCTCAATACCCTTTGATTTTGCATATTCTGTATCAACATTATTCGTGCCTGTAGCAGCAACGCAGATAAGCTTTAACAGAGGAGCTGCATCTATCTGCTCTTTATACATTTTGACTTTATTGACAATTACCACATGGGCCTTAGATACCCTTTCACCAACCTGTTCAATTCCAGTATGCGGGTATAACTTAAGTTCGCCAAATTTTTCAATAGCCGAATAATCTACACTTGCACCCAATGTTGCAGAATCAAGAAATACAATTTTCATAAGATTTAAAAAAAGAAGCGCTTATTTCTAAGCGCTTGATTATCTTTATTTTGCTTTGGTGCCCAGAACAAGACCTACCAGTACGTCACAGGACACTTTTTTATAGTATTGATATATAGCCTTATAGCCTCATATCTAATTATGGCACAAAGATATAGATAAATTTTAGTATTTCTGACAATTTCAGAAAATTTCAT
>CAZPRX010000263.1:0-352 GCA_964588835.1 uncultured Muribaculaceae bacterium | reverse complement strand
ATATGGACGTGGATTAAAAAGAGAAAAACCAAAACACTGTATTTCAGTATTTTGATTTTATACTTGGTGCCCAGAACAAGACTCGAACTTGCACACCTTTACGGCACTACCCCCTCAAAGTAGCGTGTCTACCAATTTCACCATCTGGGCGTTTAGGGAGCACAAAGATAATACGGTTTTTTAGAAATTAAAACGGTTTTGAAAAAAAATCTTAACTTTACATAAATGTTAATAAAAACGGCATGAACGACAACTTTAAGAAACAGATTGAAAACATGGAGGACCTCGTTGAGATTAGCAATTTGATCTCAGAAAGCACAGAATTGCGCGAAAGGGTTGCCCATTATGCCAA
>CAZPRX010000262.1:0-2227 GCA_964588835.1 uncultured Muribaculaceae bacterium | reverse complement strand
CAGTTTTCGTAAAATTATTGCTGAGATTAAGGAGGGTAAATTCAGAATGTTTTACGTTCTCAGCGGAGAGGAGCCATACTATGCAGACGTAATCTCAAAAGAGATTATGGATAGAGCACTTTCTCCGGAAGAGCGTGGCTTTAATCAACTTTTGCTTTACGGTGGTGATACCGATTCAAGGCAAATTGCTGAAACAGCAAGAAGATACCCCATGATGTCCGCAAAGCAGCTTGTTGTGGTAAGAGAGGCACAGTTACTCAAAAATCTTGATCCATTAGAGACCTACCTTTTGCAGCCACAGCCCACTACCATACTTGTACTCTCTTTTACAGGCAAACAGCTGGATAAACGAACACGGTTCTACAAGGCTGCATCCGGATCAAAGTCGGGCTTTTTTCTGGAATCAGCACTTCTGAGAGATTTTGAAGTTAGCGGGTGGATATTGAACTATATAAAGGAGAGAGGGCTCACCATTGAAGATAAGGCAGCATCAATGCTGGCTGAGTTTAGTGGAACTGATCTTCGAAAATTGGTGGTTCAGGTTGATAAGATACTTCTTAATATTGATGCAGGGGCTACCCGTATTACTGAAGATGATGTTGAAAGAAATGTAGGAATCAGCAGAGATTACAATGTTTTTGAATTGGCTAATGCTTTGTCATACAGAAATAAAGAGAAGGCCTTTAAAATTGCAAACCATTTTGCTCTCAATGAGAAACAGTATCCGCTAATTATGATTCTTGCCGGTCTGTTCAGTCAGTTTTCAAGACTTCTGAAATACCACTCCCTTGCTATTTCAGGTAACGGAAAGGTGAGCGAGCCGGCCGCAATGAGCATTGGAATTTTCAGATTTAATCAGAAAGAGTTTGAAGTAGCATACAGAAACTATCCTCTTAAAAGATGTATGTCCGTAATGGCAACCATAAGACGATACGACCAAATGTGTAAAAGTAACGAAAGAGGAGAGGCCTCTGATGGAGAGCTTCTCAAAGAGATGATTGCAAGAATTCTAAGCTAATTCCTATTCACAGATCTCTCGCTTTACCCTGGCAGAGACAGATGTGAAAATCTCGTAAGTTATTGTGTCAAGTAAGTTTGCAAGATAAATAGCCGAGGGATTTTCTCCGAATATTGTAACAATATCGCCCACCTTTACATTGCATCCGGTTACATCCATCATGAACATATCCATACATATATTACCTATTGTGGGGGCCATATTTCCGTTTATACTGAAGGATACGTTCCCTCTTCCGAGATGTCTGTTTATACCATCGGCGTAACCCAGCGGGATTGTTGCTATCTCCCTCTCCTCATTGCTTACCCTTCCGTACCTTCCGTAACCAACGCTTCTGTTGCTTATCTTGCTTACATTTATTACAGGTGCCTGCAACTCAGCTGCCGGCATAAGGTAGCTGCTGCCATCCACATAAGAGGAGCCATAAAGCCCTATACCCAGCCTTACCATATCAAACTGATATTGGGGATATCTAAGTATGCCCGATGAGTTGAGAATGTGTTTTATGGGCTTATAATCAATGGATTCAGAGATTTTGTCATACATATAAGAGAACTCTTCAATCTGGCCCAGGGTAAAGTTGTCATGAATTATATATTCTGCAGAGGAGAGATGGGAGAATACAGAATTAACGTGTAAACAAGAATTTTCCTTTAGAAAATCTGTAAGTTCAGATAATTGCTCATTCCTGAATCCAACCCTGCTCATGCCTGTATCAAGCTTAATATGAACAGGATAGTTGGTTTTGCCAAGCTTTTTGACTGCCCGGACAAACTCGTAAGCCGTTTCAAATGAGGCTAAACTAGGCTCCAGACCATGCTCAATAAGCTCTTCATAATCCCCGGTTCCGGGGGTCAAGATTATAATTGGTAAGCAGATTCCTGCTTTTTTCAACCTTATGCCCTCTGAAGGGAAGGCAACACCAAGATAATCTGCTCCAAAGTCTGCAACTAGACGGGAAATTTCAATGTCTCCGTGTCCATAGGCATTTGCCTTGACAAGAACGAGCATTTTTGTTGATTGTGAGAGCTTTGAGCTGTAGTATTTGTAGTTGTGGAGCAGGTTTTTTCTGCTGATTCTGAGAGTGGAATGATGCATTTGAAAAATATTTCGCCCACAAAGTTATAAAATGTTTAAAAAAAAGTTTCAATTATCAAAAAACTTTATACATTTGCGGCCGAATTAACAAACAAACCTAAAACATTTTAT
>CAZPRX010000261.1:0-2237 GCA_964588835.1 uncultured Muribaculaceae bacterium | reverse complement strand
GTTAAGGATATGCAGGAGGGGACTATCAGAACTCCTCTTGATCCAGACACAACCTATACAGATGACCCTTTGAGAATGATCAGGGCGATCAGGTTTGCAACCCAGCTTTCATTCATCATTGTAGAGGACTCGCTTAAGTCTATCAAAAGAAACAGAGAGCGAATCAAGATTTTATCTAAAGAGAGAATTACTGAGGAGCTTAATAAAATAATCATGTCACCAAAACCCTCTGTGGGCTTCTATCTTCTTGATGAAACCGGGCTGCTTGAGCTCATTCTTCCTCAGCTTATTAAGTTGAAGGGAGTTGAATCAGTCGAAGGAAAGGGGCACAAAGAGAACTTCTCTCACACACTTCAGGTTCTTGACAATCTGGCAGAAAACAGCGATAACCTTTGGTTGCGCTGGAGTGCTCTGCTTCACGATATTGCAAAACCTGCAACAAAAAACTATGAGCCGGGGATTGGCTGGACATTTCACGGTCATGATTATCTGGGCAGCAAGATGGTTGCCGGCATATTCAGACAGCTGAAGCTCCCTCTCAATGAAAAGCTCAAGTATGTACAGAAGATGGTTCAACTCCATCTGAGGCCCATTGCTCTTGTTCAGGAGGAGGTTACCGATTCTGCTGTAAGACGCTTATTGTTCGATGCAGGAGACGATATTGAGGATCTCATGATGCTTTGCGAAGCTGATATTACCTCTAAAAACGACAAAATTGTAAAGAGGCACAAGAAGAATTTTGATCTGGTAAGACAAAAACTAATAGAGGTGGAGGAGAAAGATGCTGTGAGAAATTTCCAGAATCCGGTTACCGGAGAGATGATTATGGAGATATATGGTCTCTCCCCGTGCAGAGAGGTGGGTCTGATTAAGGAGTACATAAAAAATGCCATCCTGGATGGCAAAATCGGTAATAATATAGATGAGGCCAAAGCTCTGATGGAAGAAAAAGCAGAAGAGCTTGGCCTCTCTAAAAAAATCTAAATGTTTTTTATCTAGTATGTAGTCTGCTGTGGGTTGAAATTTGCCCATCCGGCAGTCCAGTTGTCTGCCTGTGAGTCCCCTCTGAATGCCCCTATAAAATCTACTTTATCAAAAAAGCTGTTAGTAAGCAATGGCTCTGTAAACAGGCTGTTTTTTCCAGTTAATAATGAGCCTGAAACAGGTCCCCAGTTAGGGCTTCCCTGTAGTGAATTAGGCTGCTTTAGCCCAAGTTCACTAATGTTTGAAAGGACAGTGTTTTTGTTTGATGAAAGCTTGAAGAATGAAGAGGAAAATGACTCGGAGGCACTCTTATCAAAAGTTGAAGAGTTTGTTGAGAGAGAATCTTTAAAGGACGCATCTTTATCGCTTCCAATAATGCCCTCCTGAACAATGTATACATTTTTCATCCCAATCCGGCCATCTGTTGCTGCACTTTGTGTCTGAGACCCTTTGTCGTTGCAAATCATAATACCTACAGGAAATCCAGTCAAAGCAGAGTTGTAAATATGAAGATTTGAACCTCTTCTTATCTGAATTCCAGCCTGGTGCTGTCCTAATTTAGAACCGTTATTAGGATTATACGATCCACCGTCTATATATGCTGTGGTGTTAAGAAACTGAGGATCCTGACCTGCTGCCCCTATTGATGTAATGTTTGAAAACACCGGCCTTGTTATAGGGAGCTGGTTAGGAGCGTCGCTATTATTATCAGATTCAAATCCGTTTGATATTGACTTATCGGCTAATTTGGGGTTTCTTACAATAAGGCCAAACTGCACATTTCCTCTGAAACCAGAATCGGTATCAAAGTCATCATCCCATCCGTGATACGATATAAGATATTTAGCATTAACTGTACCTCCAAACCACTCAAAAGAGTCGTCATTTGAATAGGATACCTGCACGTGGTCAATTTTTGTACCGCTTCCTACAGATCCTAAGGTGAGACCGTTAATCTCCTGATCTGCCTTGAATGGATAACCGGCAAATTCTACCCTTACAAATGAGATTACTCCAGAGTTATCTGAATCATCATTTCCACCATGTTTTGATCTGGGTCCGCCCTCAATAATCATCTCGTTTTTGTTATTTGTTGCCTTTCCGCAAACAACCAGTCCTCCCCAGTCTCCAGGCTTCCTTGAACCTGAAGGTTGTGCAGATGTGAACACAATAGGAAGATCTTTAGAACCTTGAGCTATAATTTTTGCACCCCTCTCCACAATCAAAGCTGCTTTTGTCTCCTTATCTCCCTT
>CAZPRX010000260.1:0-2239 GCA_964588835.1 uncultured Muribaculaceae bacterium | reverse complement strand
GCCTTGTCAAGTGCCTGCAAAGATTTGAGGTGAGGAGTCTTCTGATCCAGCGATTCGCCGGTATATGAAACGAAAACTGATGGAATGCAAAGTGTCTGATCTATAATGAATGCAGGAGAGGTAGGGTCCCATGCACTATATCCTCTAGCTTCAAATGTGTTTCTTAATCCTCCGTTTGGAAAACTTGATGCATCAGGCTCTTGCTGAACCAGTGCCTCTCCTCTGAAGTTTTCAAAAACGCCACCGTTCTTTGAGGGGTCAACAAAGGCCTCGTGTTTTTCAGCAGTTGCGTCTGTCAATGGATGAAACCAATGTGTGTAATGCGTGGCTCCATTTTCAACAGCCCACGCCTTCATACCTGAAGCAATCTGATTTGAAACATCTCTTCCGATTTTTTTCCCTTCCGATACGGCATCCTGCACGGCGTCAAACGCCTCGGCAGAGAGATACCTTCTCATCTTTTCAATATCAAAAAGATTTTTACCAAAGTACTCTGAAACCGGTTCCGTCTCAACGTAAAACCTTTCGGGCTTGTGCATAGAAAACTCATCTAGCGCCCTTTTTCTGAAGCTGCTCATATTATGTTCAAGGGGTTGGGGGTTATTTACGCGCAAATGTAACTAAAATTTGAAAACCCTGCCCCATTTTTATACATTTGCCAAACACAAATACAATCTTACAAAATGAAACCCGCTAAAGCTTTTGCAACATTTCTGGTATTGCTGGCCGCAACCACCGGAGCCTACGCCCAGAAGTCCATCAGGACATACATAGAGAATCTTAAGAAAGATACTCTTTTTAACACCGCAGTTGTGGGAATAATGGTAATGGATGAAAAGGGCAAAGAGGTTGCCTCCTGGAACCCCGACATGCCACTTCTGACAGCCTCTACCATGAAAACAATATCCACCGGACTTGCCCTGAAAGTACTTGGTCCTGACTTCAGATATAAAACAAAAATTGGCTACACCGGAAATATTGAAAACGGCATACTCAAAGGAGACCTCTACATCGTGGGGGGCGGAGATCCAACACTCGGTTCCAGAGATACTGTAGCATACCCGATTGACTCAATTTTTGGAATCTGGATGGATGCAGTAAAACTTGCAGGCATTACCAGAATTGAAGGTAATATCATAGGCGATGACAGATATTTTGAGAACGAAATTGTTCCGGGAGGATGGGCCGTAAGTAACCTGGGTCCTTATTACGGAAGCGGAACTTCAGGCCTCTCATTTATGGAGAATTTGCAGGAATTTACATTTAAATCAGGGGATAAAATTGGAGACCCGGCTAAATTTGTTTCTGTATGGCCCCTGGTTCCAGGATTAAGAATTGATAATAAAATCAGAACTGGTGCTCCGGGAAGCAGAGCACAAACAAGCCTCAGACTTACTGAAATCGAAAGAGTTGTTAGGTACTCGGGGTCTATCCCGTTTGGAGACAAACCAGTAGTCCTTACTGGCTCATGCAAGTTTCCTGCAGTAGCCTGTGCAGAGGAGTTCAGAAAATTTCTTGAGAGAGGAGGGGTCAGAAGCAATCCACTTTCTTACGACACACACAGCTATCAAGCTTCTGCATCACAAGAGAATATAACCATCATAGGAGAGACACTCTCTCCTGCCCTTTCATCTATTGCAAATGTAACAAACAGAATAAGTAACAACTTCTACGCAGAGACACTTTTCAAAACACTTGGAAAGGTCCTTACTGGTAGCGGATCTTATGACTCTTCGGCTGTAGCCGTTAGACGATTATTATCTTCTATGGGCTTACCTTACAGAGGATTCATGCAAGATGATGGTAGTGGACTATCAAGACAAAACTATGTATCTGCAAGATTTTTCTGCAACTATTTCTCCAAATTGAAAGAAAAAAACGATAACTTTGAAGTGTTTTTTAACAGTTTGCCACAACCAGGCGGACCGGGCACTCTTGAGAACGTTATAAAAGACGCTACTCCAGAGCAAAAGAGAAGGCTGCATGCAAAAAGCGGATCACTTTCAAATGTAAGATGTTACGCCGGGTATGCAGAAAAAGCAGACGGAGGGATGTATTATTTCGCAATACTTACAAACAACTTCCAGGCAAGAACTGCCCAGTTGCAGCCAAAGATTGAGGGATTTATGAAAGAACTAGTGAAATAAACCAAATAAACAGATAATAATGCTTACAATATCAAACAAAGCAAAGGCAATGCCTGCCTCTCCCATAAGAAAACTTGTTCCTTATGCCGAGG
>CAZPRX010000259.1:584-2247 GCA_964588835.1 uncultured Muribaculaceae bacterium | reverse complement strand
TGTCTATAAAATTACTTACAACGGTATTACAGAGACCTGGGATTAAAATTACCTTATAGTAATCCCGCCCTTTACAGCTGTCTTGATGAGTTTGTCGTCAATGTTGCCAAACATGGCTATTACGACAAACTCTTCATCAGAGTTGTTCAGGAAAAGAAGGGCTCCGTTCTGTGTCTGATTAACAAACATCTCTATTTCATCTCCGCCATCTTTCACCTTAAGTGAGCTGATGAATTTGAATTTATCCACAAACTCTTCCATCTCTTTTCTGAAAGTTACTCTCAGGGGAAGGTTATTCTCCAGAACATGAGAGTTAACTGAGAGGATTCTGATTTTTGAAATTTTATTTGCCCAGTCTTCACTCTTACCTGCCATAGCAATCAGATTAGAGGAGACAGTCACAGACTCTACTGACTTTTTCTTTTCATACTTGTCTAGCAGGTCGTTTATCTCCCTATTCTGTCCGGACAGTGCAACCGGAAGAACTACGAGGGCAAGAATTACAAATAATATCTTCTTCATTTTATTCTACGTTATTAAATTTTACTTAATGTTGCCTGTTCATGCTTAAGACGAATGTTCCCTAACTTTGTGACAGAACCTTGCTCACTTTATCCAGGCTTGATACCGATTTATTCGCTTTAGATATAGTGCCTATATACTCTTCGCTCTTTTCAAGTTTCTTTATCAGGTCATTCATCTTCTCCATCTTTGAATCGGCAAATGTAACCGCCATCTCTTTGTCATTTACTTTCTCCCCGTCGATATAAAACTTAAGGGTGTCATTCTGGCGTGGATTGATTACAAACATTGCAACAAGAATAATTGCAGCCGCAGCCACGCTACCCCACTTCATTAAATGTGGATGCATGAAGAGCGTTCTGCGTTTAATTACTCTCTCCTCTTTTATCTCTTCCATACCAACCTGATTGGTCTCACTGTCAAAGAGAGTAAACAGATCCTTATATTGAAGCAACTCCCCGGGTATAAGTGATTCGGGAGTCTCTCTGAAATACCTTTTTATCAGCAACTCTTCAGACAATGATGTCTCTGCGTTGAAATACTTTTCAATCAAGGCAGAAATGAAATTTTCATTAATCTTTTCCATTTGTCAATATCTTTTCTCTTAACTTTTGTCTTGCTCTCGAGAGCATAGTTCTTATGTTTACCTCGGTCGTTCCGAGTATTTTGGCAATCTCTTCAATTTCGTAGCCAAGTACATCACGAAGTCTTACGGCCAGCATCTGATCTTCAGGCAAAGTCTCCATACACTTTTTTATATAGGCCAGGCCGTCTTTATTCTCCAGAGCAGTATGCGGACTATCACTCGAAAGGTTTATATAGGCAGGCTTAATCTCCTCTGTATTATTTTTCTTTAACTTGAGATAATCCAGGCACAAATTCCTCAAAATATGAAGAGTAAGAGCCTCAGGGTTAATTATCTGCTGATTTTCCTGAGCCCTCCATAGTTTTATTACGGCATCCTGCACCAAATCCTCCGCTGTTGCAGCACCCCCCTTAACAAAAAGTGCGGCAAAGTTTACGAGTTTTGGTCTGAGCATCCCGATAGTCTTGTTAAAGTCCTCTGAAGTCATACCACGCATAAGACGAACAGTACCGAAAAATTGTTGCAGTAAAAAGGATTTTTTTTAAAAAATATAAT
>CAZPRX010000259.1:0-574 GCA_964588835.1 uncultured Muribaculaceae bacterium | reverse complement strand
TCAAAGGAGACAATAAAGTTCCTGTTCATCACGGCCTTTATTCCCGCTCCAGCTGAGAAGTGAATCTTCTCATCAGCAGATGGTATGACGAATGGATCAACCGATTGCTTCATCACATCACTCCTGTAATTTTGAATAACTCTTCCGGCATCCAGAAATGGATTCAGAGCCAGGTACCAGTCTTGCTTAAGAAATCTGAAGTTAAGGAACCTGTAGCGAAGTTCCAGATTTGCCCAGGCTACCCCTTTTCCCACAACTCTGTTTCTCATTACACCTCTAAGGGTGTTTACACCACCAAGCCCCTCTGATGTTATTTGTCTGAAATAGAGAGTCGATAGATTTTGTTGCATATAGAAAGGCGCTTCACCAGCAAGATTTGCCTGAACAGCAACTCTATAGGCAAAGGTTAGTTTATCTTTGTAAACAGGCACAAACCCTCTGTGAACCAGAGATAATTTCACATAACTCTTTTGCCCCGGCGAACCAAAAAGAATCGATTCTGTCCATATTCCCTTTGTGGGGTCCGATTCATTATCCCTTGTATCGTGAACAACGCCTGCCTTTAACTCTATTC
>CAZPRX010000258.1:0-2250 GCA_964588835.1 uncultured Muribaculaceae bacterium | reverse complement strand
CCATGGATTCATCAATCATTCCGGAGATCTTGCAGTAGCCTCCAAGTGGAAGCCAGCCTATACCGTATTCTGTGTCTGAGTTTTTTGGTTTGAACTTGAAAATAGAGAACCAGGCATCAAAAAACAGATAGAATTTTTCTACCCTTATTTTGAAAAGTCTGGCAAAGAAAAAGTGTCCAAACTCGTGTACAAGAACAAGAATTGATAGAGCAAGAATTACCTGTACAATTTTTATGATTACATCCATTTTTTAAATTATTTCGCTGTGAATTTTTTTACAATATCTGCTGCAAAAATCCTTGCAGTCTTATCTGTGTCTAAAATGTCTGATAACTTTGGTTGTGCAGCAAACATCGTTCCATTAACTACCTCTTGGGTAACCTTGTGTATCTGAGTGAAAGATATTTTACCGTTAAGGAATGCCTCTACTGCTATTTCGTTGCCTGCATTCATTGCGCAGGGAATATTTCCACCTCTGGAAATAGCATCGTATGCAATATCAATGCATGGAAACTTCTCCCGGTCCGGCTTAAAGAAATCAAATCGGCCCAATTCTGAGAAATTTACCCTTTTTGTATCAAGTTCGAGTCTGTTTGGGTATGCAAGTGCATATTGTATGGGTAGTCTCATATCTGGTGTGCTCATCTGAGCGGTGACTGATCCGTCACGGAACTGAACCATGGAGTGGATGATGGACTGAGGGTGCACTACTATTTCAATATCTGCAGGGTTCATGTTGAAAAGCCACCTGGCTTCAATCATTTCAAGCCCTTTGTTCATCATTGTTGCTGAGTCCACAGTAACCTTTGACCCCATTTTCCAGTTAGGATGGTTAAGTGCCTCATCTATACTTACTCTCTCCAGCTCGTTGATTGTCTTGCCAAGAAATGGCCCTCCTGATGCTGTGAGAATAAGCTTCTCGGCCTTGCTCCTCTCTCCCTGCAGGCACTGGAAGATTGCAGAGTGTTCTGAATCAACAGGAATTATAGGTGAGCCACTCTCTTTTGCCATAGCTATTACAAGCTCTCCTGCGGCAACAAGTGTCTCTTTGTTCGCAAGGGCTATCGCTTTTCCTGCCTTGATTGCGGCAAGGGTGGGTTCAAGTCCGCTGAAACCTACCATAGCAGTCAGAACAATATCAATATCCTCACCCTTTACGAGAGAGTTTATTGAGTCCATTCCGGTGAAAACCTTTATGTCATGGCTGAAAAGGGCATCGTTGACCTCTTTGTACTTTTCCTCATCGGCAATAACAACTGAGTTTGGCTTTAGCCTGATTGCCTGTTCTATAAGTAATTTTGAATTTTGTCTGGCTGTGAGTAGTTCTATCCGGAAAACTTCAGGATGTCTTTCGCACACCTCTATTGCCTGAGTACCTATTGACCCCGTGGAGCCTAAGATTGCAATTCCTCTTCTCATCCGGGTTCTGTTAGAAATTTATGTATTTTGAAGGGTCTACAGCGGCTCCCTTGTACCATAGTTCAAAGTGCAGGTGGTATCCCGAGCTGAGTGAGCCGGTGTTTCCCACCAATGCTATTGCTGATCCGGCTTTGACTTTTTCTCCGGTGCGTTTAAGCAGTTTTGAGTTGTGCTTGTATATTGATATAAGGTCATTTGAGTGCTGTATCTGGATAGTGAAGCCGGTCTCGTCTGTCCATGCAGCCATTATTACAGTTCCGTCAAGAACAGCTGATATAACTGAGTTTGCCGGAGCAGCTATATCAATATATGGGTGGTTTGTGGCCAGGTTAAAGCCGTCGGAAACGATACCCTTCACAGGGGGGAAGAAGTGAAGCCCCTCAATCTGATTAACCCTGTTTGATTCAGCTCCTATATTGAACTGCTCCTGTTTCATCACCTCTAGCCTGAGCAGTGAGTCCTCTTTAGAAGCTCTGCCGGAGATTCCCTCAGTCTTTGAAGAGTCCTGGCTGATTGTTATATCACCAAGTTCAAGTGGAGGCTGGCCTGTGGCGATTCGCTGAATGTTGTTTAACTGGAAGTCCCAAAGCCTTACTGTCTTTTCAAGTGAGTCAAGCTTGAGGGCATTCTGAACTATCTCTCTTCTGGTTTGTGCATCCGGGTAGCCGGGTATGAACTCTCGCAGGGGTGTGTATGAAATCAGAACTGTTACAGAAATTACTATAAAAATCACAGAAAGTACAATGCTGAGGAGCATCATAAGTCCGTTTGCCCTGAAGACAAACAGCTCTTCGTGAGTTGTATCATTGAATATTGAGAAACGGAATTTGT
>CAZPRX010000257.1:0-2275 GCA_964588835.1 uncultured Muribaculaceae bacterium | reverse complement strand
AGGCTATGCTCCCCTCTACTGCAAAGATGGAGGGGGCAGAGCTTGTAACTGAAGGAATTCTTACGCTTGGCCATCTTGCTGACTTGCTGCAGAGCTGGAGAGAGGGTGATAAAATTGAGGAATCGCCTGCCGGAGATATACTTAGACTCCTGCTTTCAAATGATGTAATAGATATTCTCATGGGCACCAGAATCAACGAAGCTCACTATGACCCATCCCTGCCAGTCGAGATGGAGATTAGAAGAAATCTGGTTCGTCGGCTAAAAGTCTTGCTTGAAGGAGGAAATTTCATGAAAAGAGTAAGAATTAAGTATATTTAGGGAGTTTTTTCACAACCCTTTTTTATACATCTATGAAAAGCTTCAAAAATCTCTATAATCCAAAAGTTCATCTCTCATTAGTATTTGTTTCATTGCTTTTTCTGCAGTGTGGCAATAATCAAACCACCAAGGTTATGGTTGAAGATCTGCTTCCTGAGTGGACTTTTACAAAAGGGATTGAGGGACCGGCAATTGACATAAATGGTAATCTTTATGCAGTAAACTATGCTGAACAGGGAACGATAGGTATTGTAAATCCTCATGGCGAGGCATCTCTCTATGTTAAACTGCCTGAAGGTTCAATAGGGAACGGGATAAGGTTTGACAAGGCTGGGTTCATGTATATTGCCGACTACAAGATGCACAACATACTAAAGGTGGACCCTTCAACAAAGGAGATATCGGTTTATGCACATGATAGTACTATGAATCAGCCTAACGATATTGCGATTTCACCGGTTACAGAATTCCTTTACGCAAGTGATCCAAACTGGAGCGACTCCACCGGCAAGTTATGGATGGTCAATCGCACTGGTAATATATCTCTTCTTGAAGATAATATGGGAACAACAAACGGCGTAGAGGTTAGCCCGGACGGAAAGAGGCTCTATGTAAATGAATCAATCCAGCGCAACGTCTGGGTTTATGATATCTCAGATGATGGAGGTGTAACAAACAAAAGACTTTTTACAAAATTTGAGGATTTTGGAATGGATGGTATGAGGTGTGATTCTGCCGGAAATCTTTATATCACAAGACATGGGAAAGGTACTTTGGCAATTTTCTCCCCAGATGGATATCTTATAAATGAAATTCCTCTTAAAGGTAAACTCTGTTCCAATGTTGTCCTCTCATCAGATGAGAAAACAGCATATATTACTATGGCGGACCGGGGATGCTTTGAAATTGCAAAATTCTAAGTTTTAAAATCAATAATAACAAGAGGGGCAGCAGGTACAGAGTGAAGTTGCTAAGACAGAGATAGTCAAGACAGAACCTGCTTTACCTGCTAAATCTGAACCATTAAAGATTCAGCAACAATCGGCCAATACTGTTTACAGAGTTCAGGTTTATGCACTCCCGGGAGTGATAAGAGATATGAAAATCCTAAGGAAGATCGAGCGATTTGTGCCGGGTCTCAAACTTGTTGAGGTAAAGGGAGATGATGGCTTGTACAGATATATGTCTGAGCCGGTTCTGGAGATTGAAAAGGCGCAAAGAATGATTTACCACCTCAGGAGAATCGGGTACCTGGATAGCTTTATTAAAACAGAGAACTAATTTTAGGATTGCTCTAACTTGTACTTCTCAATCTTGGCATTAAGAGTAGGTCTTGAAATTTCCAGAATTCGTGAAGCTTCTATCTTGTTCCACTTAACCTCATCAAGAACCCGTTTGATGTAGTCCTTTTCAAGATCTGCAAGGCTTCTCAATGGTCCGGCATTCTGAATATCAATATTTGAAACTTCAGTTCCTCTAGGATTCAACTTGATATTCTCAACTTCGAGTACGTCATTTTTAGACATAACAATAGCCTGCATAATGGTGTTTTCAAGCTCTCTGACATTTCCGGGCCAGTGATGCTCCTGAAGCATTTCAATTACACCATCTCCAATTTTTGAAACGTTTTTATTGAACCTCTTGTTAAGCTTGGTAAGGAAGTGAATAGTAAGATCTTTGATGTCATCTCTTCTCTCACGCAGTGGAGGAAGCTGAACAGTAAAGACCTTAAGTCTGTAGTAAAGGTCTTCTCTGAATTTACCCTCTTCAATTAGCTTCTCAAGCTTTTTGTTTGTTGCGGCAATGATTCTTGCCTGCATGGGGATGGTTGTTTCACCGCCAACTCTCTCAAATTCAAGTTCTTGAATAACCCTAAGAAGCTTTACCTGAGTATTGAGATTGATTTCAGATATTTCATCAAGAAAAATAGTTCCGTCTTCTGCCAGTTCAAATTT
>CAZPRX010000256.1:0-2288 GCA_964588835.1 uncultured Muribaculaceae bacterium | reverse complement strand
ACCCAAGGTGGGCGTTTGCTCTTGCCGGCAAATGGTCTGTCCACAACAGGCTTTACAGGGGCACGCAGACCAGGCTCAGACTTGATGAGCACTCTATATATAAGTATGTTTGTGAAAGAGAGAAGACTCAGCCTGCTGATTATTATGTCTTTGGCCATCTGCACAATCCCGGGGATGTGTTAACACCCGCAGGAGGAAAGATGTACATACTAGGAGAGTGGATTAAAGGGTGTGATTATCTTCTGTATGAATCGGTATCAGACACGATGGAGTGGCGAACCGGGCTAGAAGATTGAGTAGAACAGGTAGTCAAAGGTGCCGTTGTTATACATCTGAACAAGTTCTTCAGTCATTTTATCTTCACCATACATGTCGTAAGGCTTCTTTAAGTCAGAGCCGAACAGCTTAGCGATTCCCTGCCAGAAAAAGGCATTGAATCCACCTTTATACTCCCTTATCAGCTGGAAAGAATTTTGTCCAATCTCTCTGTCTATAAGCTTAAGCAAAAGCTTTCCCTGTGAGATGGTCATCTTTCTCAATGGTTTCTCAAATTCAGCAAAAAGCTGCTTTTCGAAATCTTTAATGAATTTCTCCCTTGCCCTGTTTGTGAATTTTCTGCTGGCGAGGACAGAGTCGGCCAACGTTAGCTTCTCTTTGGCAATGAGAGCATAAGGGTATGTCATCCTGAAATTGTAAACTAGTCTTGAAAACTCTCTCCACTCTCTCCCCTTTCTTTTATTGTCCGGCCAGTTGAATAAATATGTGTCTCTTATCCTTATCTGATAAATTGTATCACCCTGCTCAACTTTATACCCCACCTCATATCCTCTTTTCTGCTCCTGCGCTGTTAAAGAGGTGTCCAAGAGCATGAAAAGCCCCAGGCAAAGAGTAAAAAAGTAAATAGCCGTATATCTTGTATTAAGATTCATTGCAGATATCTCAAATTTCTTAATTTTGATAGTTGTATGCAAATTTAACGCCATGAAGATTTCCCTGATATCCCTTTTGACCCTCCTGCTAGCTTTAAACAATACTCAGCTTTGGAGCCAGACTGACAAAGAGCTTGCTGAAGCTGCTGATTTATTTCATAAAAAGCACTTTACTATTGATACTCACAACGATACAGCTCTACACATGAATAACCCAAACAGAGGTCATTCTGTAACAAAGGGGCAGGTAACCTTTCCTATGATGCGGGAGGGAGGTTTGGATGCAGCGTTTTTTGCAATTTTTATAGGTCAGGGTCCAAGAGGCGACGAGGGGCATAAATCTGCAAAAGAGAGTGCAGAGAGTGAGCTTGTGAACTTTCTAAAATATGTAAGTCTCCAGGACAATGTAAGAGTTGCTCACAGCGCAGATGATCTTCTGCTCAATAAAAGTGAGGGATATCTGTCAGTAGTTCCGGCACTTGAAAATGGTTATCCGTTAGGTAAGGATATTGGACTGCTTACCCATTTCTATAATCTGGGAGTAAGGGCTATAACATTATGCCACAATAAAAACAACGAAATTTGTGATGCCTCCATGGATACAACTTCAGAGCACGGAGGGTTATCGAGATTTGGTGAATCTGTTGTCAGAGAGATGAACAAAATGGGAATTGCCATTGATGTATCTCATGCATCGGTGGAGACCCTGAGGGATGTGCTGGAAGTGAGCACTAAGCCGGTAATTGCCACCCATTCCGGAGTATGGAGCATTAAGCACCACAACAGAAATCTGAGAGATGAGGAGATTGCCGCTATTGCTGAGAAGGGTGGCCTTATTCAGATTGCTACAGGAAGATTCTTCCTTTCTGACAGACCTAAAGATGAGGTTACTGTTAAAGATATTGCCGACCACATAGACCATGCAGTAAAGATTGCCGGTATTGAGCACGTAGGTATCGGGACCGATTTTGACGGTGGCGGAGGGGTGGTGGGTCTTGAGAATGTCTCAAAAATGAAAAATATCACTATTGAGTTAATGAGAAGGGGTTATACCGAATATCAATTGTCCAGGTTTTGGGGGGAGAATTTGCTGGACTTTTTGCGAAGAATTCAGAAATGATTGAATCGCATCTTCCTCTGAATATCAATTTTTTTGGTGTAAAAAAAATCTGTCCAAAATGTGTAAAAAATGCTAACATTCTTTTGCACATTTAAATTTTTGTGTATATTTGCAACCCGCTAAAAGTGTGTTCAATATTGACAACGAATTGACCTGCAGATTTTTAGCATGCAAATTAAATTGACCAAAGCGCAATTAGATATTTACCGTTATCGTTAAACTGTAAAAGAAACAATGTT
>CAZPRX010000255.1:0-2300 GCA_964588835.1 uncultured Muribaculaceae bacterium | reverse complement strand
TTTTTGCCATTTTTTTGTTGCTTTATGTAGTTTATTAACCTCTTTTCCAAACTCCTCTATATCCAGAATCAGCTCCGGAAGTGATATTCCTTCTCTTATCTGAGAGGCAAGTTTATTATGCGCCCTTCGAAGGGAGCCTACCGATGTTATTGTAGCAGTCCTGAGCTTTGATATATCATCTCCGCGCCCTGCAAGTTCGGCAAACCGCCTGTCCTCTTCAATGCTGCCCCCTCTGATTTTTACATAAGAGAGGTAGTTAGCTGCAACCATCTGCTGTTCGTGATGAATCAGCAATTTCAATTCATCACCCTTAAGGATTGATTCTAAAGAGAGGCATAACTCTGTAACAAGATTGTCCCCAGAAGGGAGCAGTGCCATCAACGCCTCACCCCTTACTCTTGTGGCGTTAAGCTCGGCACCGTATGCCACTATTTTGGCTGCTGCTGACAGAAATCCGGTAGATATGGGTTTTGTTATTTTAAGTGAGTTAAATGCAGTCAGAAGAGTATCTATTGCCCGCCCGGCAGAGCGGATTTCAATTCCCGGTGCCTCAACCCGGTTATTGTGTGCCAGCGATTTCAAAGCACGTGCATAAGATGCCAGAATACTCATGGAGACATCAGTCCCTTTTGCTAACTTCTCATTTTCATTGCAAGAACCTGCAATAATCAGTAGTTCATTTACTCTGTTATCCGGCTGAGTCAGGGATGATGCATACCATACAGAGCTCTCCTGCCTGATGCTGTGTAGTTCGCGAAAAATAAGAGAGGGGTATGCTGTGAAACTGTCACACGTCTCAGAAAATTTTGCAACACTCTCCAGCTGGGCCTTAGATAACGGGGAGCAGCCGCACATAAGAGCGGCTGCTGTGACTGCAATTAGCAGTAAAGATTTTTCCAGAAATTTTTTGCTCATATTAAAGTCTTTAGAACTTGAATATAAGCACTCTTGTTAGAATTTTATGCCAAAAACTATCCCAGAGCGTATTCCAGCCCATGGACCTGTAAGATCAACCCTTACATTGTTTGATGTAACCGATACTGTTTTCTCAACCATAGGGATCTCCATCTCCTCAATTTCTCTCTTTACATCTGGAATGTCCTCCTGGGGAATTGCAGGTGTAGGGATTCCGTTAAGTACGCCTGAGCTCACTCCGTAAGCAGCTCCTAGTATCCACCAGTCAAGAGATACATGCTTTCCCAAGGCCCACTGAACTCCAAACATAATTCCCCCGGTGTGAGAGGTAATGCTTCCCTTCAGATCAATTTTTTGTATCTGAGGATTTGGGTCCATCTCATCCCCGGTCTCAAACGAGAACTCAAGGTTCTGAGTTTCGTATGCAGCGTACCTGTAATATGGGGCAATGTAAAAGCCTCTTCCATAACCCTTTTTTCCAAGATAAAAACGAACTTCAGGGGTGATTGAGTAGTTTGCAAATTGTGCACTGTTAAGCATGTCAATACTCTCCTGGTCTTCAAATTCAGCCATATTAATAATAGTGCTCTTGAAAGGGATAGTTGTGTAAGGCATGAATCTGAACGAGATTGCGGCAGAGACACGTTTTGTCAGGACTCTTTCATACTGCAAGGAGTAGTTCTTTAGCAGGATTGATGTTAAATTAAATTTGACAAAATTCATCTGAGGCTGGAGCGCCTCCTGAGCCTTGAGGGCAAATGAAAAGCAAATAATAAATGTTGAAATTGCAAGAAGTTTTTTCATGGTTTCATATTGTTAGAAATCCAATATGAAAGTAGT
The DNA here is from genome assembly GCA_964588835.1 of uncultured Muribaculaceae bacterium. Classification (GTDB taxonomy): domain Bacteria; phylum Bacteroidota; class Bacteroidia; order Bacteroidales; family UBA932; genus Bact-08. The sequence continues at coordinate 545 of CAZPRX010000255.1, read as the reverse complement.
ACAAATAATTGTTATTGAGAATTTTTTTTAACTTGCCTTATAAAGTGGAACCGAATAATTAACCCAATCAGCTATGAATATTCTAAAAATCAACACAGTCAACATTTTAATGATATTTTTGACTTCAATGGGATTATCAAATTTTTTAAAGGCATCAGGTATAGTGCCACTGCCTGCTTCTCAGGTACAAGGGAGAGGCTTTTTCGAGATAAACAAGGGTACAAAATTTCTCTACACTTTTGATGGGGAGCACAGGGATAATATCCATTTTGTTATAGATTCTCATATGCGAAAATTCTATGATATTACTCCTTCAAAACCTACATTGACAGATAAATATGTAAGTGGTTCTGTATGGTTTAATCTTGATTACAGCTCATCCATTCCTGCTGAGGGTTACAAACTGGAAGTGACCAAAGAGGGGATTAAGGCAACTGCTTCAACCCCAAACGGACTTTATTACGCTGCTCAGTCTCTTATACAGCTGATGCCTGCCGATGAGAAGACCATAGCAAAGGTTGAGATACAGGCTCACACAATTGAGG
>CAZPRX010000254.1:1448-2321 GCA_964588835.1 uncultured Muribaculaceae bacterium | reverse complement strand
TACCCATACCCAGACGACAGCACCTATCAATGCAGAAAGAATTAGCGGAGGGCTAACTATCTGAGGGTCAATAATCCCTTTTCCAATTGTATTAGCTACGTGGATTCCAAAAACAAAATAGGCAGCAAAGTTCCAGAAAGCAGCCCATAGAACAGCCATTCCAGGGGAGAGTACTTTTGTCGATACTATTGTTGCAATTGAGTTTGCGGCATCGTTCATCCCATTTAGGAAATCAAACAGCAGAGCAATTAAAATGCCTACAATAACTATTGTCAACATGTTAAGCTAGTTTAATTATAATGGATTTAATACTGTCTGCAACCTCTTTAGCCCTGTCTGTTGTATCTTCAAGGCTTTGAACAATATTCTTGTTTTTGACAAGCTCAATTGCATCCTTTTCGTTTTGAAACAGAAACATATTGTAGTCTTCGTAAAGTTCGTCAACCTTGTGTTCAATATCCTTGATCCTTTTACATCTCTTAAGAATTTCATCACTCTTTTTTGCCATGGTCTCAAGCCCTTTTGCAATTTCAGCAATCAATTTTGCATCCTCAAGAATTAAGTCGACAATTATAATCAGATCCCTGGCAGGTGGTGCCGGTCTGTACATTACGAGCTTTCTTCCGGCATCATGAATAAAATCAAGGAAAGTGTCAATCCTTGAAGCTAGTACGTGGATGTCCTCTCTGTCAAAAGGGGTCACAAAAGTGAGGTTGAGCTCTTCATAAATCTTTGCAGTGATTTTATCTCCTTTTGATTCGAGCTCCTTAATCTTTTTATAACTCTCTTTCTGAAGTTCATAGTTACTCTCAAGGTGCAGCCTCTTTAGCTCCTCTGCTGCTTCAATAATATTTTCAGTTTGTGCAATGTACA
>CAZPRX010000254.1:0-1438 GCA_964588835.1 uncultured Muribaculaceae bacterium | reverse complement strand
CACGAACAACTGTAAGAATCGGTCTAATTTCATATGATTAATTTTTTGCAAAATTATGGCAAGGATTACAAATTGGAGTAAAAAAGAATCTAATTATCTATAAAATTAACAAAAGCGTAACAATATCTGTTACGCTTTTGCTAATTAACATATAAATAGATGATTAGCTTATGAGTGAGAGACTTCTTTTTACAAATCTGTTGAGATCTTCACCTTTTAGCATTCCGTTTGAAAGTAGAGCAAGATCACAAACCTGTCTGAGGAGGTCATTCTCTTTTCCAAAGGTTGAAAGAAGATTTTTACGCTCATTATTTATCTCTTCGATCTCTTTTTCGAGTTTCTCCTTAGTGTTTTTTACCGCTATGTCAATATCATCCTCTTTTTTCCCCTTGATCTTCTCGTTTATTTCATTGAGCTCCTTCTCTGGAGTGGCAATTTTTGACTCGAAAGAGGTAATCTCATTTGACAATTTTTCCACTTTCTGATCAAGTATTTTTTTAATAGCAGGGTGATTAAAATTGACTATAATACTATATGATTCAGGAAGAGAACCATAGAAATTCATGCCACCGTTCATCGCAGACATCTCTCTGTATCTTCTCATAAATTCACTTCTTGTTATCATCACTGCAGGATCTGTCTCTCCAAGATTCTCAATGCTTACGTTATAATGGTTACCGGCAGGCATAGCAGCTTCAAAGGCGTTTGTAATGTCCTTCTCCTCTCCGCTGCTAATCTCTGGTCTCTCTATCTCACTCTTCTGTATTATCTTATCTATGTGGTCTGAATCCACTCTCATGAAAGATGAATCCTTGAATTTTGATTCAAGAAGATTAACGTAGTGAGAATCAAGTTGACTGTCAAAAACCAGAACATCATAACCTCTGTTTTTAGCACTCTCGATAAAGGTGTATTGCTCCTGTGTATCTGTAGTATAGAGATATATCAGCTTTTTATTTTTGTCTGTTTGCTCTGTCTCTATAAGAGTTTTGTACTCTTCGAAACTGAAGTACTTGTTGTCTGTATTTTTAAGTAGTGAGAATTTCTCTGCTCGCTCGTAGAATTTCTCGTCTGTAAGCATACCATACTCAATGAATATTTTAAGGTTATCCCATTTATCTTCAAGAGATTTTCTGTCGTTTTTGAATATCTCTTCAAGTCTGTCAGCAACCTTTTTGGTAATGTGAGAAGATATTTTCTTGACGTTTGAGTCAGATTGGAGATAGCTTCTTGACACATTAAGCGGAATATCCGGCGAGTCAATTACTCCATGAAGCAGTGTTAAGAAGTCGGGTACTATATTTTCTACTGAATCGGTAACAAAGACCTGATTGCAGTATAGCTGGATTTTATTTCTTGAAACCTCAATTTTGTCTTTTATTTTTGGGAAATAGAGAACACCGGTAAGATTAAACGGGTAGTCAACATTCAGGTGAAT
>CAZPRX010000253.1:0-2327 GCA_964588835.1 uncultured Muribaculaceae bacterium | reverse complement strand
GCATATTGAGCTTGCAGACCTTGACAGTGTTAAGCTATTTGCAGAGTCTTTTGCATTAAAACACAAAAAACTTGACATACTCATAAACAACGCAGGTGTAATGGTCCCACCCCTCAAACACACAAAGCAGGGCTACGAGCTTCAGTTTGGGACAAATCACCTCGCACATTTTACACTTACCGGACTTCTGTTACCTCTGATGACCGGAGTACCCGGCTCAAGGATTGTTACAGTTAGCAGCATTGCAGCAAGAGGAGGAAAAATCAATTTTGATAACCTCGATGGTAAAAAGGGCTATGTTGCATTTAAATTTTATGCACAGAGCAAGTTCGCAAATTTGCTCTTTGGAAAAAAATTAGATAATCTTTTAAAGGAGAGAGAATCTCAAACTATTAGCGTTGTATGCCATCCCGGAGTATCCGCTACAAATCTTACATCGAGAGGTTCCGGTAAACCATCGCCGGGAATTCTTTCATGGGGTTTCAAACTTATAGGACAGCCCGCCTCTATGGGCGCACTCCCGACTCTGTTTGCAGCAACACAACCAGGACTCAGAGGGGGAGAATTTATAGGACCGGACGGCTGGGACAACTGGAGAGGATATCCTGCGGTAACAAACGAATTAGAAAAGCATTACAAAGAATCAGTTGCCTCAGAACTCTGGAGAGTCTCATCAGAGATAACCGGTGTTGAAATTTAACAAGTATTATTCATGACAAAATACATTGATATAGAGAAAGCAATAAGAGAGAGAGACAAAGGCTTTCTCAAGCATCTTCCCGGATGGATTATCCGCATACTTTCAAGAATTGTTCACGAAGATGAACTGAACACTATTCTTAACAAGTACTCCCATTTGAAAGGTGCAGAATTTTTAAAAGCATTGTTAGACGAATTTCAAATCACAATCGAGGCTGAGGGGCTGGAGAATCTTCCGGAAAACAAGAAGTGCTTCTTTGCCGCAAACCATCCATTCGGTTTTGCAGACGGGCTTGTTCTCACAAGTATTGTTTCAGGCAAATACGGGACGTTAAAAGCAATTGCAAACGACTCGTTCAGGTTCATCCCTCAACTAAACGATTTTGTAGTTGCAGTCAATGTTTTTGACGGCTCATCAAAGTCATATCTGAAAGCAATTGAGGAGACCTACGGAATGGATGTAGCCATTACCCACTTCCCTGCAGGTATTGTATCCCGTATCAGAGATGGCAAGATACAAGATCTTCCGTGGCAGAAAAGTTTTATAACAAAAGCTGTCTCTCACAAAAGAGACATTGTTCCGTTCCATTTTCACGGCAGCAATTCAAAACTTTTTTACAGAATTAATTCGTTTAGAAAAATATTTGGAATCAAAGCTAACATTGAACTGATGCTCCTACCCCATGAGATATTTTTAAAAAAGGGACAAACCATCAGGGTAACAATAGGAAAGCCCATCTCCTGGGAGACTTTTGACAAATCTAAAACAGCATTCGACTGGGCTCAGGAGGTAAGAGCAATTACTTATAATCTTGGAAAATGAATCTCTTTCTCGTAATAGCAGCCTTTTCAGCATTGCAGGCGGGGATAGTCAAATCACCTGCAAAATATGTTAATCCATTTATCGGCACAGAAAAGATGGGGCATACGTACCCGGGAGCCACAGTACCCTTTGGTATGGTTCAGCTTAGTCCCGATACAGACACTATCAGCTATTCCATAAATGGAGTATACAATAAAGATGTATATAAATATTGCGCCGGATATCAATACACAGACAGCACTATTGTTGGGTTTAGCCACACTCACTTCAGCGGAACCGGACACTCAGACCTGGGAGACATACTGATAATGCCTGCAACCGGGGATTTAAAGCTGAATCCCGGTACAGCTGAGAGGCACAAAGAGGGTTTCAGATCTCTCTTTAGTCACAAAAACGAATTTGCAGAACCGGGATATTACAGTGTATTACTGGATGATTACGGAATCAAGGCAGAACTTACGGCAACTACCAGGGTTGGTATTCATAAATACACCTTTCCTGAGTCAGAAAACTCACACATAATACTGGATCTTGTACATGGAATTTACAATTATCCCGGGAAAAATATATGGACTTTTGTAAGGGTTGAGAATGACAGGACAATTACCGGATACAGGCAGACAAATGGCTGGGGCCGCACCAGAACTCAATATTTTGCCATAAAATTCTCAAAACCATTTAAAAATTACGGATACAAATCATTTAGCGGCAGTCAGATTTACAAAGGTTTCTGGCGAAAATTTGACCAGGAGTCCAACTGCTTCGTACACTGATCCTCCTCCGGGGCCACCCTCAAAGAGGGTAG
>CAZPRX010000252.1:0-2339 GCA_964588835.1 uncultured Muribaculaceae bacterium | reverse complement strand
TGCTCTTCTGGAATACCAATTGAATCGTCTAATTTGCCACCAAATTTATTGATGTCAGCAACAACCTCCTGTGGAACGCTTGATGCACCGTGAAGGACTATAGGGAATCCAGGGATTCTCTGCTCAATCTCTTTAAGGATGTCAAGACGGATTTCTGGTTTTTGTCCAGGTTTGAATTTGAATGCACCATGTGAAGTTCCTATTGAGATTGCAAGTGAATCAACACCTGTTCTCTTTACAAACTCCTCAACCTCTTCAGGCTGAGTATATGTATGGTGTTCGGCCGATACTTCGTCCTCAACTCCCGCAAGAACTCCAAGCTCACCCTCTACTGTAACACCATGAGCATGTGCGTACTCCACAACTTGCTTAGTAAGCTCAATGTTCTTCTCAAATGAGTGGTGAGATCCGTCAATCATAACTGATGAGAATCCCATATCAATACAAGATTTACAAAGCTCAAAGCTGTCACCGTGGTCAAGGTGAAGAACGATTGGAATATTTTGTCCAAGCTCTTTTGCGTACTCTACCGCACCCTGAGCCATATATCTTAGAAGTGTCTGGTTTGCATATTTACGTGCACCGCTTGAAACCTGAAGAATAACAGGCGATTTTGTCTCTACACATGCAGAGATAATTGCCTGCATCTGCTCCATGTTGTTAAAATTGAAAGCCGGAATTGCATATCCGCCCTTTACTGCCTTGGCAAAAAGCTCTTTTGAGTTTACCAGGCCTAGCTCTTTGTATGAAATCATTTTTATATAATTTGTTTGGAGTTATTATTTCTGAATAAAATAGGTCACTAATTGCTGCTCCAATTCAATCAAAAATCATGCAAAAATAGAAATTTCTAACATGAAACACTAACTTTGCCTAAAACCCGGTACAAATGAAAACACATATTCTTCAGGAAACCAATTGGGAAAGGGTTAAAAACTCTCTTTACAATGTTGCAATTCTCCCATGGGGAGCAACTGAAGCTCACAACTTACACCTGGCATACGGCACAGACACTATCATGGCTGAAAGGATTGCTGCCGATGCTGCTGAAATCGCAAACAAAAACGGAGCTGGAGCAATTGTACTTCCATCAATAGCTTACGGAGTAAACAGCGGACAGATGGAGATTCCGCTCTGCATGCACATGAATCCCACAACTCAGCTCTCAATTCTCAGAGATATCCTCTTTGTACTTGATTCTAATGAAATCAGAAGATTCATAATTATCAACGGCCACGGTGGAAACGCTTTCCAGCCATTAATCAGAGAACTCTCCCTAGAGTTTCCGGACATATTAATCTCATTTGTAAACTGGTGGACAGTATGCAAACCTGAAAAATATTTTGACGAACCAGGAGACCACGCAGGCGAACTGGAGACATCGGCAATGATGTATGTAAAACCGGATCTTGTGGGGCCACTTAATGAGGCAGGCGACGGAGCAGAAAAAAGGTTTAAAATTGAGGGACTTCGCGAAAAGTGGGCATGGACTCCAAGAAGGTGGATCTATATTTCTGAAGATACAGGTGTGGGAAATCCAGCAAAATCAACTAAGGAGAAGGGCAAACTTTTTGTAAAATGCTGCACAGAGAAGATTGCCAAATTTATTCTTGAATTTGCACATGTTCAAAACGAGGAGGATCTCTATGAATAATTATAAAAAAGCGATAACCAAAAATGTTCTTATTGTATCGGCCCCGTCAGGAGGAGGCAAAAGCACAATAGTAGGACATCTGCTAAAAACTTTCAACTTCTTCGACTTTTCCGTATCGGCAACATCAAGGGCGCCTCGTGGTGCAGAGGTGAATGGTAAAGAGTATTTTTTTCTGTCACAGAATGAGTTTAAAAGAAGAGCTATTAACGGAGATTTCGTTGAATATGAAGAGGTTTATCCAGGACTGTTTTACGGGACACTCAAAAGTGAAGTGGAGAGGATATGGGGGAAGAATAAGGTAATCCTCTTTGACATAGATGTCATGGGCGGAATGAACCTTAAAAAACTCTACGGAGACAAAGCTCTGTCCCTTTTTATTGCCCCGCCATCACTTGATACACTTAGGGAACGATTAATTAAGCGCGGTACAGACACCCCTGAAGCAATCGACAAAAGAGTAGCCAAGGCCGAAAAAGAGATGGCTTTTGCAGAAAACTTTGATAAAATCCTTGTAAACGACAACCTCCAGATTGCATTTGCTGAGGTAGAACAGATTATCAAAGAAAACTATTAGCATGCGTACAGCCCTTTACTTTGGATCATTCAACCCCTTTCATGCAGGTCACGCCGCCATTGTCAGATGGATTCTTACAGAGGGCGGACTCCACAGGCTCGTACTAGTTGT
>CAZPRX010000251.1:0-2352 GCA_964588835.1 uncultured Muribaculaceae bacterium | reverse complement strand
CCTGTATGTACTCCCGGAAGTATAACCATATAGACCCTAGGAGTTGTAGAATAATTGTTTGTGGGGTTAACAGGTGATGTAAGAGAAACAGTCACACTATTGGATGGGCTTGATATATTGTCTATGATATAGTTTGTCCCATCCTGAGGAGTAGCCTGACTAAGATCAATGAAACCTCCATCAAAAGCCAGAGGCACTTTTCCACTTAGCTTAACTTTTGAAATAGCCCCTGAGCCGGAGCTTCTGATTATCTGGAACTCAATAATAGAAAAGAGATGGTTATATCTCAGCGAGACCGAAGCCGGTGTTCCGTCTGAGCCCGGATATTTTGCAGTATATGGCCTGGCAACCAGAAAGTCAAGGGAGCCTATATGAGAACTGTCATTGCCTGACGATTGAGTCTGGCCCGCAGGGAGCGATACCGGTACTGCCGTATAGGGAGGCGTGCCTGCCGCATACGGATAATATGAATAGAAGTCGTGATCCCCGGTGTTCCAGTAAACAGAGCCGCTGAACTGAGATCTGACGCCGCTACTGAGAGCTGTAAGTGGCTCGTTAACAACCCCGGGATTCCCACCAATCGCTACTGATGCCTGAGGAGAGAAGAGCCCGACTTGATCACTTCCTTCCACCCATTCGGTCTGCAGACCTTTAAGAGTGGTCTTGGTGGCCGGTTTAGAATCTTCGCAAAGAAAAATTATGCTGCCGTCATCAACAAGCTCCGGAACCGGCTCCTCTTTTATACAAGATGAGATATTTATAACGAGTGAAATCGTTAATAATAAAAGACTTACCCTAATTAATGATTTTATAAATTTTTCCATTCAATTATCTCCTCATGAAATATCTCAATATCAGAAATTCTTTCAACCTTCAGCCTCGCATCCTTGAGGTTGATACCCTTGAATTTTAAATTAATAGTATATTCTGTATTGTTGTTAATGTTATAATTTGTGGTAAGATTGTTCCCCAGATAGAGTTTAAAAGTTACATATTCGTTTACCCTGTCGTCACTACCTATCCCCTCTCCTTTAATCTCAATCCATGTAGAATTCGCTGGTGTAAACAGCGGTTTCTGCTGCTGTGTACCTACAGATAGGTTAACCCCTCTGATATTCTCAGGCAGGTAGTAGCTTACGAAACCATCGTAATCGTTTATCGAATAGGCTTCACCTGAAACACCGGTTGCTGAGCCGGAGGTTACGGGATAGTTTACCACATATGCGGGCGTAGCAACAACGGTATTTAACGGATCTGAAATATAGGAAGAGCTATCCGGAACATCTTTAAGCTGTACCGAAGTGACCCTGAATCGTGAACCGTCAGGCACACTGCTCACATCATCCGATGTATATGTTAAAATAACCTTTGCACCAATCCTGTACAGAAGTACGGATGCGTCTTTATTTGGCACTTCGCCATCATAGGAACCGTACATCCTCATATATTTCTCTCCGGAACCGGTAAACATACCCGATTCGTCAGAGATAAAAAATTTCTTCTTTTTAAATTGTGAGAAAGAATATATACCCGGAGATGCATTGTCCCCATTAAAGAGTTCAGAGTCAAATGTGTTCGCTATAAATACCACTCTCTGACTTTCGCCTTTATTAAGGATAATTTTTAAATCTGCCAGATTATCCACCGAATTTTTGTATTCGCTCTTCACAAGTTTTGAAGCGTCTGAAGTTCCGTCAAACTGCAGAATCCAAAGGTTCTTAACGGCATCAACATCAGCAGTGACATCGGCTCTGGTAATTGCAGCACCAAAATTTGCAGGAGCAAGCGAGAAGCCGCTCTCCACCTCTTTTACTTCACCACCACCGGGCTGTTCTTTTGAACAAGAGGTTAATAAATGAATAAATAAAAGAAAAATAATAGATTTTAAGCTATGAATGCAGAATCTTAATACTCTATACCTGCTGTCCATTTATGAGTGTATTATCTTCACATTTAACAATTTAATTGAAGTCATTACTCCGGGTAGCCGCTGCTCACCTCGTATGAGACAAGATTCCAATCGGCCACTCCGGTAATCTTTAAAGAATTGGGGCTAAGTTTTACTATGAAGATACTTGCGTTACCCGGAGTAAAATTGAGGGCCCCTGTACCAGGGAGCGGAGAGGTATATATCTCTCCGTCAATCATAAAACTAAACTCAATATCCTCTCTCTGGAGAATGTTTGCCGGAACGAGGAACATGTAAAAATTCTTGTTTGCAAAGAGATCTGCTGGAGTTTCTTCAGGCTTAGCGTCAAGTGTTATTAGTGCATCGATGCCTGTCAGGCTCAGGGCAGAAACCATGCTTCCGCCTGTTATTCCGCCGTTTGACAGACTCATCTTTAAATCGTT
>CAZPRX010000250.1:0-2360 GCA_964588835.1 uncultured Muribaculaceae bacterium | reverse complement strand
CATCACATTTGGATTGTTTGAACTATTCCATCCGGAACCATCACTTGGATAGATTGTAGAGGTAATAGTTTTAAATTGTGGGTGAATCCACCAATCCTCTAAATCTGAGTTGGGTAGCTGTGGAGCAGGTATTACCCTGATGCTCCAAGGTAGTGTTGTACCATCTTCAGCTTTAACTTTAAACTGGAAAGGTTCTCCCCACTTGATTTCAATAACACCTCCTGAAATAATTCCCTCAGCAATAGCCCCTTCTGAGAGCTTAATATAAGGTATGATTTTTAGAGAGGTATTTTCGATGAAATTCTCAGAAATAATTACAATTTCTCTTTTAGAGGGCTCAATATAAACTTCGTCAATTGTGTATGAAAACGATGGTTTTCCTGCATTAAAATCAGAGACTAAAGCACTATTAGAGAGGGATTTAAATCTGTTTTCGAGTTTGATTTTCCACGTTTCAGATACTCCATTCTTGATTACAAAAAATGATTGTATATCATCTATCGAGCTAAATAACAGATTGGCTGGCAGATCCGATTCAATTGAAACATTTGATGTAAGAGATGTATTATTAAGTATTAGGGGAAATTCACCTTCAGATAGTATTGGTATTTTGATAGTTCTAAATGTTCTGTCAATTTCTGCGGGCCCTAATGTAATTTCACCGTTTTGAGATGAGTATGAACTCCAATTCAATTCATTGAGTTCAAAATAACTAGACGTTGGCTTTAATTCAATATACCATTCTGAGTAAACTCCGGTTGTATTATCAATAATGAAAAATGATTTGTTTTCATTATATGTAGAAAAGTTCAGAACCCTGTCACTATTTAATCCAGCGCTGGTTAAATAGCTATTTAATTGAAAATTAAGTTTAAAAGAAACATTAGTTGATTTATTTAAGGTTGAATAAAAAAGTTGTATTATTCGCTTATCTCTAATTAGAGTTAATGTGTCAATTTTAATGTTATCATCTTCAGATATTGCTTCAAGATTTAAAAAAGGATAATTCATTCTCTGATAAATTGAAGATTTTACCTCCGGTGATGAGTTCTTTTCACTTATTGCATTTTTAACAGATATACTCCACTCCTCTTTTCGGCCACTTTCACTTAGAATATTTAATTTCTTTGTTTCACCCTGTAACGAAAATGTTAGTAATCCACCAACTGTCCAATTATCAATTATTGCTCCCTCTGATACGATTATTAATGGGTTTATTGACAATGGATAAGAAGGGTCAATTGTAAACAAAGTTACTTTTGATTCTGTGGGGTCTGCAAATCCCTCACGCGCAATCAATACTGAATTGTTTGGGGAAGAAAGAATTGTAAAACTAATTATCTCTGAAGACTCTTTTGATGGCAATATTTTTAACTTAATCTCATACCTGCGGGTCATCCCACTCTGAGAGACTATGTTAATAAATTTAACAGATGTAGATGATTCAAACTCTATTTTGCCATCACTATCAAGACCAATAACCTTGACTGCCTCATCCTTAAAGTTAATAATGGGTTTAATGGATATTGGAAAAAGATACTTACCCACCACAACCGGTATTTCAATACTGCTCTCCTGTATAACAGGCTCCTGCAAAATCACTCCACCTGGAGATACGTTTTCTATTGAGAATTTTTCAATAGTGTTATCATCACTAAGTTGAGAAACCTTTTCACACGAAAGCAATGCAGATATCATAAATATCTGCATTGCTTTCACTATTATGCTTCTCTTTGATGTCATTAATTTTTTATAAGTTGTTCTCTTGAGACATTTAGTTTCTCAATTTTCGTTTGAGCATCACTCTGTTTTTTATACTCCATCTCCACTACATCTTTTGGTGCACTTTCTACAAACCTTGTATTAGACAACTTTTTATTAACGCTGTTAAGGAATCCGGTAAGTCTTTGAATTTCGATGTCAATTTTCTTAAGCTCCTCTTCCTTATCAACGAATGTGTCAAGTGGAATAAAAAACTCAGTAGTTCCTACCAAAAAAGAGGCACCTGAAGAGTTGTCCTGTTTTTCTGAAATTGGCATAACAATATCAATGTTTGCCATTTTTGTGATGATTGCTATTAACTCATCTGGAATCACTTGTTGAGTAATATAAAGAGAAAGGGTCTCTTTTGGCGATATATTCCTGGACTGTCTTTCGTTTCGAATGCTAACTACAGCCTCCTTACATTGCTCTGCCATACTAATGTAATTTGAATCATATTTTAATGATTGAGGCATCTTTGATAACATTATGCTCTCTTTCTCCCCTCTTATTGTGATGTTTTGCCAAAGTTCTTCCGTAATAAAAGGCATGAAAGGATGAAGTAGCCTTAAAAGTTTATCAAAGAACTCTTTTGTAGC
>CAZPRX010000249.1:0-2373 GCA_964588835.1 uncultured Muribaculaceae bacterium | reverse complement strand
AGAGTGGTTCCGGATAAAAGGAGGTGGCAGAGATGAGAACAAGAATTTATTCTATAATGATGCTGTTTGCATTAACAATAAGCTCATGTATACTTGAAGAAGGTGACTGGGTCCCAAAAAAGACACAGGCAGGACAACTCATTTGGGAGCTAACATCAGAAGAGATTGCAAACAATATATATGCAGCTGATCTTGCACTTAAGCTTGATTTGTGGATTACTGCTCCTGAATCTGAGAAGAATCAGTGGGAGGACAGATATTTCCCTGAAAATAAATTAAGATTTTCTGCTGGTTCATGGAATCTGACAGGCCTTCCTGTTTACATCTATCCGGACGATAAATCCATCCACACAACTGGAGCAAAATGGAAGGTTCTCTTTACTGAACCTTTGTTTATGTATGGTTCTCCTGAGTTTGAAACGCAGATAGAGTGTATAGGTAATTTAAAATGGAGGATTTCAAATAATGATTCTTCTCTTGAAGTTACAGGAGAGAGGGTTGACTCTCCCGCTACTGCGGCAGGATATATCTATACAACAACAGGAGAAGGTGTTTTTGCACCACGACAGACATAACGAAACCCTTGTTGCTGAATACTCAATTACTCAGGAGATGACATTTCATCCTCAGAAATTTGGGACTGTGAGTAGCAGATATGCATACAAGCCTTATAGCGGTAAATGCTCTATTACAGTAAACGACACCAGAAATAGTGCCGTTAATGACAAAATTCTTGTTGAAATCCTCTCAGGATCGTCAACAAGAATTGTCTATAAAATTACTTACAACGGTATTACAGAGACCTGGGATTAAAATTACCAAGGACTAAAGAGGGACAGGGCCGCAAGTGGATTATTTTATATTGATCTTTCCGCTTGCGGCTGCCTTTATAAGCGTATCATCAATTTTCCCGAACATTGCAATAACAGTATACTCAGCATCTGAATCATTAAGGAATATTAGAGCTCCGTTGCTGTTTTTGCTAACATACATCTCTACCTCCTCACCTTTATCTCTGATTTTAAGCAATCTTTCGAAGGCAAATTTTGTGATGATTCCATCCATATCTGCTTTTAGACTTGTCCTTAGTGGTATGTTTTTCTCCATTAAAGAAGAAGGAACAGTTAGAATCCTCAATTCTGTAATCTTAGATGTCCACTCTTTAGCCTCTTCGTCATCTGCGAAGGTATTTGCAAGCATCATCATTCCGGGTGAGATAGAAACTAATTCTACTTTATCGTTCTTCTCATACTTATCAAAGATAGCCTTGATCTCTTTAGACTGACCCATTACCGCGTAGGGAAGGAGCAGTGCAGCACAAATAATTATAATTAACTTTTTCATATTCTTAATTTTAAAATATCCATTTATTGTTTCTGAGCACTCACATTAATGACGAACTATTGATTGTTTTGTGTCAGAGTTGCATTCATTTTTTCGATTGGAGAGAGAGCTTTCTCAACTTTGGCAACGCTATTGAGTGTATTATTAGCTTTACTAAGTTGCTGCATTATTGAATTCACTTTATCAAGGCGGTTATTGGCTACTGTAACAGCAAGTTCACTATTGTTTACCTTCTCACCATTAATTATGAGTCTGAAAGAGTCCTCATTTCCCGGGTTTATCAAAAAGAATGTTATTAAAAGAATAGCTGCTGCGGCCACCGTTCCCCATCTGAGCATAGGTCTGTAAAAAGAGCGATACTCTCTTTTAGGTGATTCAAGATACTCCTTCTCGGCCTCAAAGAAGCCAAACATATCTTTATAAACCAGTAGTGATTCCGGCATCTCCTGTTGTGGAGTGTTTTTATAATAACTCTTTATTATTGACTCCTCCTCCAGAGAGGTCTCTGCATTGAAATATTTTTCAATGAGAGCTTCAATTTTTTTGTAATCATCCCTTTTCATCGCACCATCATTTTTTCTCTGATTTTTTGTCTTGCCCGTGAGAGGAGGGTTCTCACATTACCCTCCGATGTTTCAAGTATCCTTGCAATCTCCTCCATCTCATATCCCATAACATCCCTTAATCTTACTGCCAGCATCTGATCTGCCGGAAGCGTCTCCATGCAACTTTTAATATATGCAAACTGGTCTTTCCGCTCAAGCGTTGTTGAGGGGTCGTCTGTTCCGATTCTGTATGAATTTATGTTAAGTTGCTCTGTGTTATTCTTCTTTAGCCTTAAATAATCTAAGCAAACATTCCTGAGAATATGAAGAGTTAAGGCTTCAGGATTTTTAATCTCCTGAACATCCTGAGCTTTCCAAAGTTTTATAACAGCGTCCTGCACCATATCTTCTGCAGTGGCTGCACCTGCCTTAACAAATGTACCGGCAAAGTTTATAAGCTTTGGCCTTATCCGTCCAACCAATA
>CAZPRX010000248.1:0-2402 GCA_964588835.1 uncultured Muribaculaceae bacterium | reverse complement strand
GCCTACTATATTTTGTGGAATATTCACTGAGACATACCATTCAGGATTATTTACAGGAATTCCGGCAACATCCAAAGTGGCAATTGCAAATGCAGAACAACCCGCTCCTTCATTTTTAAATCTTGGCCAGAACTCTCCTCCGTACAATTTATAGGGACGGTATTCCGGATTCTCTTTGCCGGAGTAGAGTGCCATAAATTTTAACACTCTGTCTGCAGATTTGTCGTTAAGGATATAACGGATAAATGAAATTCTCCGCCGCTCACGTTTCTGATAAAAAGACAGATATTCATCAATCTCTTCAGGAGTCTCAAGTCTTCCGGACATTGGAGCTCCCAGTATTCCAAGGCCTACTCCGTCTCTTATGAAAAGATCAATCTTCTCTTTATTTGAGGTGGATCTCATTGCCATTTTAACTGAAGAGTCTGCCATGGGAGTATTGAAAACAATAATCATGTGACCAATGGAGTATGACTTTTTTGAAAATCGCGATAGTATAAAACTATCAATTGACTTTTCCAGTAATGAAGATGGTGAGCTCCAGTCTAGTTTTATGAAAGATGGTACAGTATAGAGAAGAAGTTCATGAACTCTGGTTGTATCTTGATTAAAAGCAAAGCCAAGGCCAGAAGATTTGACTGTGATGCAAATAGTTAAAAGTACGAGAGCACCTTTAGTTTTCAGTATTTTCATAACGCCAAGGTTTTTAATTTATAAAAACGGACTGGCTCTCTCTTCTTATGAATATGGGACCATCAGGAGTCTTAATGTCGGTAGCGTCAGAAGAGAGCCCGCTAATAACTTTTCCGTTAGGTGCCGTTTTTGTACTTCTTGTAAAACCTTCCGGCAATTCAGGCGCCGAAAGTTGTTTCAATATCCAGTGATAGATATAACTGGGGTCGTATATGAAATGAGTATAATAATCTTTCCATTCCTGTCCGGATCCGTCGTGCCATGAATCTCTTTTTAAGACTTCACGTGGTTTTACTTTGAGCATGTTATTGAATTTACCACCTACAAGGTCGTATGGGACCTTAACTTTCACATACCATTCAGGGTAGTCAATTTTTGCTCCGGTCAGTTTAAGGGCAGCCATGCCAAAAGCGCTGCAACCCGCCCCTTCATTATGATACAGTGGCCAGAAGGAGCCGCTGTATCTATCCGAAGGGCTTTTACCCAGGGAATCTCTGGAGGTAAATTGCTTGACAAACCTCATAACCCTGTCGGCAGCCTGAGGTAAAATCTTGTATGAAATAAAGGAGATTCTGCCCCTCCTTGCAAATCTGTCAATCTTCTCTTCAAGTTCCTCCATACTCTCCATTCTGGCTTCAACCGGAGCACTCAGCATTGCCAGGCCTATCTTATCCTGAAGTATCATTCTCCTCTGTTCAGAAGGTCTTTTACTGGCTATTGATGTCCTGATTAGTGCCTCTCCCTGAGAATTTCTCAACTCAATAAAAAGATGGCCTATGGGATACAGATTTTTATTGAAAGAGGACTCCATAAAACTGTTAACAGTTGACCTGATTAGTGTAGCCGGAGATGTCCACTCAATAGGTTCATAGGAAGGTATCACAAAAATGGTCAGTTCAAATGAACCATCCGGACCATTTGGGGCGTTCTTGTTCTCTTTTATAACTGCAAACAGCAGTGAATTCAAGACAAACAGAAATACTGCCAGAAGTGATAATCTTTTAAAACCTGCAGGCATCTGCTAAATTAAAATATTTTTGGAAGGAATTTGGGTACTCTTTTTATATAATCTGAGTAGCCAGGGTATTTCCCTTTGCTGATTCCCTCTGTTATCCATGCACTACCCTGAAACAACATCAAAAGGAGCAGCGATCCCACAATACTCCAGTTAATTATAAGGCCGGAAGCCGATATGCTGAACAGATAAAAGGCAACCCAAACAGACTGCTCACCAAGCCAGTTTGGATGTCTTGATATTGAAAAGAGTCCATCGCACATAAAACCGCATTTGTGAGAATTCTCAAACCTCTTCTCTTTTGCAGTAAATCCCTTTTTCTGTTTTTGAAAACTGAAAAGCTGATTGTCTGCAACGGTTTCAAGAGTAAGGAATCCCAGTATGAGAATTGCAGCAACAATATCAAGCCAGCCTATAGGTTCATGGGCATGAGATGCTGCAACAAGAAGCGGAGTTGAAAAGAGCATTATCAGGAACATCTGATAGAACGAAATAAACAAAAGGTTAAAAACCCCAAATTTAAGTCTGCCCTTTAATAGCGGTTTTTCCCTTAGCACACCCCATCTGTAATCCTCATCACCTTTCCATGGTATTAAGCTATAGCCACCTTTTCTGGCAAAATTCCATGTAAGTCTGGCACCCCATGCAACAGCCAGGATTGTCATTAATAAAACCCTGTCTGAATGAGGGAAGT
>CAZPRX010000247.1:0-2409 GCA_964588835.1 uncultured Muribaculaceae bacterium | reverse complement strand
AACAAGAAGAAAGCAACTAAATAGAACCTAGATCATGGCAAAAAAGACAGGAACAACAAATAAAAAGAGAGTTGTAAAGGTTGAAGCATATGGGCAAGCCCATGTATCTTCTACTTTTAACAACGTGATCGTTACCCTGACAAATAATGAAGGTCAGGTCATCAGCTGGTCATCGGCCGGTAAGATGGGCTTCAGGGGTTCTAAGAAGAATACTCCTTACGCTGCTCAAACAGCAGCTGCAGATTGTGCAAAGGTAGCTTTCGACCTGGGGTTGCGTAAAGTTAAGGCATATGTAAAAGGACCGGGCGCAGGCCGTGAGTCGGCAATTCGTACAATTCACGGAACCGGCATTGAGGTTACAGAGATCATTGATGTGACTCCACTTCCTCATAATGGTTGCCGTCCGAAAGGCCGCCGTAGAGTATAAACTATCAATAATTGATTTAAACAAGTTAATATGGCAAGATATACAGGGCCTTCTACGAAAATTGCCCGCAAATTTGGTGAGCCGGTGTTCGGCCCCGATAAAAGTTACGAAAAGAAAAACTATCCTCCGGGACAGCATGGACTTTCAAAGAAGCGTAAAAAAACTTCTGAGTATGGTATCCAGCTGAAGGAGAAACAAAAAGTTAAATATACTTACGGAATTCTTGAGAGACAATTCCGCAACCTTTATGAAAAGGCTTCAAAAATGAAGGGCCGCAAGGGTGAAAACTTGCTCTTCCTGCTTGAAACTCGCCTTGATAACCTTGTGTTCAGAATGGGTGTAGCTCCATCAAGAGCTGCTGCAAGACAACTTGTAACTCACTGCCACATTGTTCTTAACGGTGAAATCTGCAATATCCCTTCTACTTTGATTAAGCCGGGCGACATCATTGGCGTGCGTGAAAGGTCAAAGAGTTTAGAGGTTATTCAAGACAATATCTCTCGTGGTACAAGCAGATTTGCTTGGATAGAGTGGGATGCGGCATCACTGTCGGGAAAACTTCTCAACCTTCCGGACAGAACAGAAATACCGGAGAACATAAACGAGCAGTTAATTGTTGAGTTATACTCTAAATAAAAAATAAAATGGCAATATTAGCATTTCAAAAACCGGATAAGGTAATTATGCTTGAATCAACCGAGACATTCGGCAGATTTGAGTTCCGTCCGCTTGAGCCGGGCTACGGCATCACAGTTGGTAACGCTTTACGCCGCATCCTGCTCTCTTCGCTTGAAGGATATGCCATCACTTCAATCAAGATACAGGGTGTAGATCATGAATTTGCAACCATACCGGGTGTTATTGAAACAGTTGTTGACATTATACTCAATCTTAAGCAGGTTAGGTTCAAAAGAATGGTAGAGGGTGAGGATTCAGAGATAGTAACTGTTACCGTTAGCGGAAAACAGGAATTTACTGCTGAGGATATCTCAAAACAACTCTCTTCATTCAAAGTTCTTAACCCTGAGTGGCACATCTGCACAATGGAGCCTTCAGTTTCACTCAGCATAGAGCTAAGAATTAACAAAGGAAGGGGATATGTTCCTGCTGAAGAGAACCGTGTAGAGGATGCTCCATTTGGATTGATTCCAATAGATGCCATTTTCACCCCAATTAAGAATGTTAAATACTTCGTTGAGAACTGGCGTGTAGAGCAGAAGACAGACTACGAGAAGTTAAACCTTGAGATTACTACAGATGGTTCAATCCATCCTAAGGAGGCTCTTAAGGAGGCTGCAAAAATACTTATTTACCATTTCATGCTCTTCTCTGATGAGAAGATCTCCCTTGAGGCACCTGTTGAGGTTGTAAGTAATGAACTGGATGAGGAGTCTCTAAGAATGCGCCATCTGCTGCTTACCAAGCTTTCTGACATGGAGCTCTCAGTTAGAGCTCTCAACTGCCTCAAGGCAGCAGACATAGAAACCTTTGCAGATTTGGTTTCCCTTCAAAGAAATGAGCTTATGAAGTTCAGGAATTTTGGAAAGAAATCACTTACAGAGATAGATATGCTTGTTGAAAGACTCAAGCTGAGCTTTGGCATGGATGTATCAAAGTATAACATTGAAAAGAAAGTAATTAAACATGAGGCACAATAAAAAATTTAATCACCTGGGCCGTAAAAGCGGACACCGTAAGGCAATGCTCGCTAACATGGCATCATCTCTCATAATGCACAAGAGGATTGAGACTACTGAGGCAAAAGCAAAAGCACTGAGAGTATATATTGAACCACTAATTACAAAGTCGAAAGAGGATACTACTCATTCACGTCGTATTGTTTTCTCTTATCTAAAACAAAAAGAGGCGGTAGCTGAGTTGTTCCGCACCATTGCTCCTAAAATTGCTGATCGTCCGGGTGGATACACCAGGGTTCTTAAAACTGGTTTCCGTCTTGGTGACGCAGCTGATATGGCAATGAT
>CAZPRX010000246.1:1749-2421 GCA_964588835.1 uncultured Muribaculaceae bacterium | reverse complement strand
TACAGCTATTGATGCGCTCAAGAGTAATGTTGAGTCAGGCCTTAACAGCTTTGGAGGCAGTACAGTCTATGTTCAGCAGTTTCCATTTGCACCCCCGGAGGGGGAGGAGTACAAATGGTGGGAGTATATGAACAGACCTGCTCCTAAATATGAAGAGTATCTCTTTCTCAAATCAAACGCCCGTACACTTGATGCCGCAGCCTTTGTTGTTTTTACAAACAGAACTCTTAAGTACAAAAGGGCATCTTTCAGCAATGGTTTTATAACAGCATCTACGCCTGAGTGGGGCGATATCGCTAATGTTGAGATTGAGAAGGGTAGATATTTTTCTCACTTTGAGGCCGGATCCTCTATGCCAGTGGTAATTCTGGGTTACGAAGTGGCAGCTACACTGTTTGCTGGAGGAGAAGATCCTCTTGACAAGACAATAAAAATAGGAAGTGCAAGCGCAAGGGTAATAGGTGTTCAGAAAAAGGCCGGTGAGAGTATGATAAATATATTTGATACAGATAACTCTATCCTTATTACATACAACTTTGCCGCTACCATTATGAACGTTAAGAGAGCAGAGAGTATGCTCTGCCTTAAACCAAATGACAAAGTTGACAGAGAGGAGTTTCTCCAGGAGGCGAGACAGTTAATAAGGGCTTCAAGACGTCTTAAGCCTAAACA
>CAZPRX010000246.1:0-1680 GCA_964588835.1 uncultured Muribaculaceae bacterium | reverse complement strand
GCAGGTTGGATAATAGGAGGATTTTCCATACTAATAGGGGGGTTTGGTATAGCAAACATCATGTTTGTTTCTGTAAAGGAGAGGACAAATCTTATAGGCATCCAGAAGGCTCTGGGAGCAAAAAAATATATGATTCTTACTCAGTTTCTGGCAGAGGCGGCCGTACTTGCACTTGCAGGTGGGGCAATCGGCCTGCTGATGGTCTGGGGGGTTGTTCTTGCCACGCAGGGCAATGAGTCTTTCCCTATGACGATGAGTTTATATAACATCATCAGGGGTCTTATGATATCATCTGTGATAGGTGTTGTTGCCGGTCTGCTTCCTGCCTGGACTGCGGCCAATCTTAATCCTGTTGATGCAATAAACTCAAAATAGAGACTAAATATTTTGCAGAAATGATACAAGATTTGTGTCTCGTTCAATTCCAAGTTTCTGGCGTAATCGCTGCCGGGCTTTCTTAAGTGCCTCTTCTGACTGGAAGGTTATATTGGCAATATCTTTACTGCTCATATTCAGCTTAAGAAAGGCGCATAGTTTTCTCTCATTTGCGGTAAGATCAGGGAAATTCGCATTGAGTTTTTCGTAAAAAGAGTTGTACACTTTCTGGAATAGAAGTTCAAACTCATTCCAGTTTGATTTGCGGGATATTCGTTTAAAATCTGTAATTATTGAGAGAATTATCCTCCTGCTTTCCGGGGTGGTATTTTCTAAAACCTCCTCCAGACGCCGTATAGTTTCAGCATCCCGCTCAGAATTCTGAATAAGTTTGAGCGATGCCGCTGTAAGTGATTTTTGATTCAGTTCAAGTTCATGATTTATACGCTCTATCTCTTGTTCAAGCATCCTCTTCTTTTCAGTCTCCATCTCCTGCATTACCTGATTTGCCTTAATCCTGAAGCGATACAGCCGATGTATATATATTGCCAGAATTGATACTAGTATGAAGGAAACTGCAAGTACTGCAATAATTGCATACTGTTGCTTTCTACGTGCTGCCTGTACTTCATCTTTCTTATGCTGCTCCAAAGCAATGGCCTGTCTCTCCTTTTCAAATCTATATGTATACTCCAGCTCTGTTATGCGTCTTATGTTGCTTTCATTATATAACTTATCACTAAGTTGCTTAAACTGCCTGCTGTGTGTATAGGCACTCTTGTAGTTTCCGGTTGCGGCATACAACTCTGAGAGAAGTTTGTGTAATTCTTTTTCTGTTTCAATGAGTTTATAGCTTTGAGCTATTTCAAGACTTTCTCGTGCATACTCAAGGGAGCGGGAAAACTCCTTTTTATTGTAGTAAATATTAGCTATCTGCAGTTTTGCGTTACTGACGGATGATTTAATTCCCTTTGTCTCTGCCAGTTCAAGGGCCTTTTTAAAGTTTGCTAATGCCTTGTCTGTTTCTGATTCTTTACTGTATAACTGCCCAATATTTAACAGTATGTTAATTTGAAGAGGAATGATTTTTAATGTTTCACTTATATCCAGCGATTTGTGGAAATATTCCATCGCCAGTTTGTTATTAGTCTGTAGGTATATGAGTCCTGTATTAAGCAGACTTCCTGCCAGAGAGTGCAAATCATTTGAGTTTTGGGCAATTTTGGTTACTCTTTGATTATATTCCAGTGCTTTAGAATAATCTTTCTGAGCAAAATATATACTTCCTATACTAACAAGACTTTT
>CAZPRX010000245.1:0-2424 GCA_964588835.1 uncultured Muribaculaceae bacterium | reverse complement strand
AAGTAAAAGCCTGCTTACTTATCCAATAAAATGGAAGTGGGGGCCGAATCTCTCGAAAGCGGCTCTGTCAAGCTCTTCGCGGTGATCAGGGTGTGCTACTGAGATAATCAGTTTGGCTCTCTCCTGAAGTGATTTGCCGTAGAGGTTTACTGCTCCGTATTCGGTAACAAACCAGTGGATGTGGTTTCTGGTGGTAACAACGCCACCGCCCAGGGTAAGGGTCGGTGATATTTTGGTTACGCCTTTGTTTGTTACTGATGGCATTGCTATCATTGCTTTTCCGCCCTGAGATAGTGAGGCTCCGTAAATGAAGTCAACCTGTCCGCCAACTCCTGAGTAGAATTTTGTTCCTATTGAGTCTGCGCAAACCTGGCCTGTGAGGTCAATCTGAAGTGCTGAGTTTATGGCAGTCACTTTTGGATTCTTTGCAATGATAAATGGGTCGTTTGTGTATGCAACGTCCTGCATAAGAACCATAGGATTGTCGTCAATGAAGTCGTAGCATTTTTGTGATCCCATAAGGAATGTTGCCACCATTTTACCTCTGTCGATTGCTTTGTTGGCACCGTTGATCACTCCGCTTTCTACAAGTGGAAGTACTCCGTCTGCAAACATCTCTGTGTGAATACCCAGGTTCTTGTGGTTTCCAAGCTGTGCAAGAACGGCGTTGGGTATTGCACCAATACCCATCTGAAGGCATGCTCCGTCTTCAATAAGTGAAGCGCAATGCTTTCCGATTGCTGTCTCAATTTCATCAGGTGTTGAAAAGTGTGCCTCTTCAAGCGGGGTGTTGTCTTCTACAAAGAAATCAATCATGCTTAGTTGAATCATTGCATCGCCCCACGCTCTTGGTACATTTTTGTTTACCACTGCAATAGTGTAATCTGCGCACTCAATTGCTGCAAGTGTGGCGTCAACAGAAGTTCCAAGTGAAACAAATCCGTGCTTGTCCGGTGATGAAACCTGGATCATTGCGACGTTGATGGGAAGCGTGCCGCTTCTGTACAGCTTCTGAGTCTCACTTAAAAACACAGGAATATAATCCGAGTATCCTGCCTGTACGCTCTTTCTCACGTTAGCTCCCACGAAGAATGCCTGGTGGAAGAAGGTTCCCTCAAACCTGGACTCAGTGTATGGAGCATCTCCCTCAGTGTGCAGGTGATGTATTCTTACATCTTTAAGCTCTCCAGCTTCTCCTCTTCTTATGAGTGCGTCAATCAGTACCTTTGGGGCACTGGCTACACTGCTCAGGTGAATGTGGTCTCCTGATTTCACTACCTTGACTGCTTCGTCGGCGCTGATAAATTTGAAATTGGTGTGCATGATAAGTAATTAGAAATTAGTTATATATTATGTGTTACATTGCTGTTTTAAAAACGGCGCAAATGTATGAAAATTTTCTATCTTTGTCAGATATTTTCAGCCCCTGAATGACAATTGTTACATTAACAAGTGATTGGAACAAAAGCGACTATTATCTGGGTGTCCTCAAGGGCAGGCTGGCTTCATTGTCTTTAAAAATTAATCTGCTCGAGATTACAAATTCCATTCCAAGTTTTGATATTTTACAGGAAACTTTCATTTTAAGGAGTACTTATTTGAATTTTCCAGCGAACTCTATTCATTTACTTGGTGTGATGTGTGAGCCTACACCTGATAGCCCCATGATAATTGTGTATGCAAATAATCACTATTTCATAGGCGTAAACGATGGCCGATTCTCGCAACTATTTGATAATCCTCCATCCATGGCTTTTGCGATTAATCAGGAGGATAACTTCTCCTCCTTTATGGCTCCCGCTCTGTTTGCCAGAGGTGTAAAAACTATTCTTGAGAACTCCTTTGAAGCAAATACAAAAGCCTGCGATCTAAAAAGAGAGTCTGTTGCCAGGGTTGTTTATGATGAGAACACAATTGTGGGTAAAGTGCTCTATATTGACTCATTTGGAAACGCTATAAGCAATATTGAAAAGGTGGTTTTTGACAGGGTTCACAAGGCAAGAAATTTTACGATTTTTGTACAGGGTCCTCATATTAAGATAAAGAGTATTTCAAGGGGCTATTATCAGGGTACTCCGGGAGGGCTCATGGCGCTGTTTAATTCAATCGGGCTTCTTGAAATTTCACTTTATATGGATTCTCTTGCAAAACTGGAGAGCATTGTGCCCGGGTCTGAAATAAGAATAAAGTTTGAAAATGAAAAGGGATAAAGAGATAGAGGCTTTCGTCCGCCTTCTTGATGTTATGGACGAGTTGAGGGAAAAGTGTCCCTGGGATAGGAAGCAGACGATGGAGAGCCTCAGACCGCTTACCATAGAGGAGACCTACGAGCTTAGCGATGCGATACTTGATGGTGATTATAAGGGGGTGAGCAAGGAGCTTGGAGACTTGATGCTTCATATGGTTTTCTATGCGAAAATCGGA
>CAZPRX010000244.1:0-2437 GCA_964588835.1 uncultured Muribaculaceae bacterium | reverse complement strand
TGAAATTTTCATCCCTAACGGACCACGCCTCGGAGACCGGGTTATAGATGCAAAGGGTGTTACAAAGGCTTTTGGCAGCAAACTTTTGTACGAAGGGCTTGAATTTAGCCTTCCTCCTGCAGGGATAGTGGGAATTATCGGCCCTAACGGAGCGGGAAAAACAACCCTCTTCCGGCTGATAATGGGACTTGACAAGCCCGATGCAGGAACATTTGCAGTGGGGGAGACTGTAAAGGCAGCCTATGTTGATCAGCAACACAGGCACATTGATCCTGATAAAACTGTTTATGAAACAATTGCTCAGAATTCTGAGTTTGTAAAACTCGGGAACAAAGAGGTGAATGCACGTGCTTATGTTTCCAGGTTTAACTTTTCAGGAGCTGACCAGGAGAAGAAATGCGGTATTCTATCTGGTGGTGAGAGGAACAGACTTCACCTTGCTCTTACTCTAAAGGAGGAGGCAAATGTGCTTCTTCTTGACGAGCCTACAAATGACGTGGACGTAAATACAATCAGAGCTCTTGAGGAGGGTCTTGAGAACTTTGCAGGATGTGCAGTAATTATTTCACACGACAGATGGTTTCTTGACAGAATTGCTACACACATTCTGGCATTTGAGGGTGATTCAAAAGTTGTCTTCTTTGAGGGAAGTTACTCAGAATATGAGGAGAATAAAAAGAGAAGACTTGGTGATGTCACACCTAAAAGATTCAAGTATAAGAAACTTATGGAGTAAGTTCCAGCCACCGGTCACTAAGCCGGTCAATTTCAGATATAACCTCTCCGATTTTCAGCGAGTTTTTAGTTAACTCATCAGGGGAGAGGATTCCGGATGAAAGGGCAGCCTCAAGGCTGCTCTTCTCTTTTTCAAGAGCTTCAATCTTTTTTTCAATCTCTTCCAGTTCACGCTGCTCTTTCCAGCTAAGCTTAGCTCCTTGCCTCTTCTCTTCCGCCCCGTTTTTGGAATTGCCCTCTTTTGCTTTTTCTCTCTCTCTTGCCCTCTCTTTATCTTTATCGGATTCGAGTGCCCTGACCATTTCCCGGTATTCGCTGTATTTCCCAACGTAGTCTTTAATTACTCCATTACCCTCAAATACAAAGAGATGGTCTGCAAGCTTGTCAAGGAAGTAGCGATCGTGAGAGACTATAATTAATGAACCGTGGAATGAGAGAAGGTACTCCTCAAGTATGTTCAGACTTACAATATCAAGGTCATTGGTAGGCTCGTCTAGAATCAAAAAATTGGGGCTCTTCATGAGGACTGTGACCAGGTAAAGTCTTCTTCTCTCACCTCCGCTTAGCTTCTCAATTTTTGTGTTGTGAGCAGAGTGAGGGAAGAGGAATCTGGTAAGGAATTGGGTTACGGAAATTGTTGACCCGTCTGCAAGTGTAACAACCTCGGCTATTTTACGGACAGCTTCAATTACAGTCTCCTCAGGGTCAAAGCTCAGCCCATCCTGGCGATAATGGCCTACTACCAAAGTCTCACCCCTGTCAATCAGACCGCTGTACTCCTCAATTTCACCTGTTAGCAATTTTAGAAAGGTGCTTTTTCCGGCTCCGTTAGGTCCTACTATTCCCACTTTTTCACCTCTGGAGAAGTTGTAGGAAAAGCCATCCACTGTGCAATAATCTCCCCAATGGTGAGTGAGATCTTTGCAGTTAATAATCTTTGTGCCGAGTCTTGAAGCACCCACATCTATCTTCATTTGCTTCTTGTCGACTCTCTTTTCAGCCCTCTCCTTTAGCTCGTAAAATGCATTAATTCTGTATTTTGCCTTAGTCGCTCTGGCTTGAGGCATTCTCCTCATCCAGTCAAGCTCGGTTCTTAAAAGATTCCTGGCCCTCTCGGTCTCCGTATTTGAAATCTCTACTCTCTCATCTCTTTTTTCAAGAAAATATGAGTAATTCCCTTTATAAGTATAGAGGACTCCATTATCAAGTTCAAGTATATGGTTGCAGACTCTGTCCAGAAAATATCTGTCGTGGGTCACCATTAAAACCGATGAAGTTGTTCTTCCTAGATACTCCTCAAGTTGCTCCACTATCTCAAGGTCAAGGTGGTTTGTAGGCTCGTCAAGAACAATAAGATCGGCCTCATTTATCATCATCGAAGCAAGGGCTACCCTCTTTTTCTCGCCGCCGGAAAGTGTTGAAATATATCTATCTGACTCAGGTAATCTAAGTCTGGAGAGGACCTGCTTAACCTTCTGTTCATACTGCCAGGCATTGTGAATATCCATTTCATGGACAGCACTCTCCATCCTTTTGTGGTCATGCGAAACCAATGCTTTCTCATATTCCATAATTACAGCTGAAAGCACCTCAGATGCCCTGAATACCTCTTGAAAAATGCTTTTCTCAGGATCAAGCTCTGGTTCCTGCTCCAGCCAGGCAACCTTTGCCCCCTGCATTAATTTCACCGACCCCTCACCAT
>CAZPRX010000243.1:734-2451 GCA_964588835.1 uncultured Muribaculaceae bacterium | reverse complement strand
TCTTAACCCTTCATTGATTGTTTCATGCATCCAGAATCTTGACTGCTCTCTTCTTTTTTTATGGTAGTACCCGTTTGATTTTGCAAGTGAGAAATACTCTTCTATCTTTTGCAAAATCTCCTTTAAACCCGATTTGGTTACTGAGGAGGATGTCATCGCGGTAGGTACCCACCCAGATTCTGATGGTGGAAACAGATGTAAAGCATTTGAGTAGAGAGCCTGAGCCAGTGTAGCTTTGTCTATATTGCTCCCATCTGCTTTTGTAATGGCAATAAGGTCAGACATCTCCATGATACCTCTCTTAATTCCCTGCAGTTCGTCGCCGGCTCCGGCAAGCATAAGAAGGAGGAAAAAGTCACTCATTGAGTGAACTGTTGTCTCGGATTGACCTACACCTACAGTCTCAATAAAGATAACATCAAATCCTGCAGCTTCACAAAGAGCAATACTCTCCCTTGTTTTTCTAGCTACCCCTCCAAGAGAACCTCCGCTAGGACTGGGCCTTATAAAAGCATTAGGGTCCGAACATAATGTCTCCATGCGGGTTTTGTCTCCGAGGATTGAGCCTTTACTTCTCTCTGAACTTGGGTCTATTGCAAGAACAGCAAGTTTATGACCAAGGGATGTAATCATTCCTCCAAATGCCTCAATAAATGTGCTTTTTCCCGCACCTGGTACACCTGTTATACCAATTCTCATTGATTCAATTCCATGAGTTTGACATCTCTCAAGTATCTCTTGAGCCATAATTCTGTGGTCGTGTCTGTTGCTTTCAACAAGTGTTATTGCCTGACTAAGTACAGAAATGTTGCCTGAAAGAATTCCATCAACAAATTCGTCAACTGAAAGAGTCCTTGCCTTGTTTTTTTTATAAAAATTGCCAATGTACGGGTTTGTAATAGGAGGCTGTTCAACGCCTTCATTAACAATTAGTGCACTATCGTGATTTGAGTGATTACTCTCCTGCATCTGAAAATCCTTTATCTTGAAACAGTACCGGAGATTAGCAGATTGAATGCCGGTCTTGCTGGACTGTTGGTTATGAATGTTATCTGGTAAAGCTGTTCGCCTATCTCGGCTCCTGTTGTAATGGAAACAGAGAATTTTGCGGTAGCACCCGGTGCGACTGTCTTTGGGTGTGTAACGGTTATTCCCTGTTTGTTAGTGTCATATTTATGAATAACCAGTGGCTTACGGCCAAGGTTTTTTACATCAAAAGTATGCTGTATTTTATTTCCCGGTTTTAATATCCCGAAAGTATAGACGTTATTATCCACCATTGGGAGGGAGGATTGCTCTGTCTCCTCCTGGGTAAGGCCGGAGAAGTTGTCGAGAATTCGTACTCTTATTTCCAGTCTGCTGTCAGTTGTTTTTTTTCCGTCAATCATCAGTGTGGACTCCAGTTTGGTAGCTCCCCACCTTACAGGGCTCTTAGTATCAAGTTCAATAAGAATCTCTCCCTTTTTGCCGGGAGGAAGTATTGATGGTTCTGCTTTTAAGCTGAGACCTTGAGGTAAATCTGTAAAATCAATTTTTATTGATTTACTTCCGGTGTTTGCTACAGAGATGCTCTCTCTCTTTATCTCTCCCTGAGCGGCCTGGCCAATATCGGCAAAACCTGACCTCAATGATAGAGCCCCAATCTTATGAGGATAGAGCTGAGATAGACTTTTAGCCTTTTCGTGAACCACACCCTTTATTCTTAGTATTACTGGTC
>CAZPRX010000243.1:0-724 GCA_964588835.1 uncultured Muribaculaceae bacterium | reverse complement strand
TTATATATACAGTTAAAGCTTTATCAAAAGGGTAGGGACCCTGGTCATTCAGAAAAGTGACCTCAATCTTTCCACTTTCACCGGGCTTAACCGGATTACGTGTCCAGACAGGTGTAGTACAACCGCAGGATGAAATGACCGTCTGAATAATCAGCGGAGAGTTTCCTGTGTTTTTAAATTTGAATGTATATGTATGTTTCCCGGAGTTGAGTGTTATATCTCCAAAATCGTGAACCAGCTTGTTAAATTCAATAATGCCATTTACGCTGCTTTGTGCTGATGATATCAGTGCAAACAAGAGCAGTGCAAGAATGGCGAGTGGCTTTTTTATTCTCATTACTCTCATCTTCTCCTCCTTTTATGGTTGAGATAACAAAGATACATTTGTATTTGTTCTGTTCCAACCTTTTTATATCTTTGCAATTATTAAACCAATTCAAAATTTTTTTAAAAATGGCTTACAAAATTTCAGAAGATTGCACCGCTTGCGGTACATGTATTGATGAGTGTCCGGTTGAAGCTATCTCTCCCGGTGATATCTATAAAATAGATCCGGATATCTGTTCAGATTGCGGTTCTTGTGCAGATGTTTGCCCGGTAGGTGCTATCAGCCCGGTATAATCCAGATATTTTTTTTATAAGACCGACTTAATCATTTTAAGTCGGTCTTTTTTTTTCATAACTTTGGGGCTTCAATAATTGAACCATATGCTTAATATTAAAC
>CAZPRX010000242.1:500-2457 GCA_964588835.1 uncultured Muribaculaceae bacterium | reverse complement strand
TATGCTGCCCGCATTCCCGTTTTTTGTGGGGATAGTGGTTTTGTGGATGGGGCGGTTTTCAAAAAATGTGGTTGCCAGAGTTGCGATGTTTATCCCGGCAATTATACTTATCCTGGCACTTCCGGGTGCAATTGCAGCGGGGTTGCTGGAGCTCTTCCCGGTATTTGAATCGGCCTGGATAATAGCAGCAGCGGCTGTACTATCTGTTGCCGGTGTATTTGCCCTCTTATACCTGACCGGAAGCCGGTGGAGAGGCGAGAACTCTCTTCAAAAGAGTATCATTTCTGTGGGTGTGGGTATGCTTGTGGCTGTATTTACCATCTCATTCTATGTTCCTCAGTACAATCCTCATATTGGGATGGCAGGAGTATCGGCAGTTGCAAAGGAGATGGCACAAGAGAGTAGTACTTCAAATTATTTTGTCTATGATATTCCTCGTGCTGAGAATGCCGATGTTTATCTTGGCAGTGTTCCTAAAGATGTAACTCTTGAGAAGATTAAGGAGATCATTGAGGGAAATCAAAGGGGTGTGCTGATTGTAAAACAGAGCTCTCTGGAGGAGGTGCCTGAACTTGCCTTGCTGCTTGAGGGAAGGGAGAGGAGGTCTGCCGGTTACTTCTTTTGTATAACTTTGTAGAAAATTATTACGATGAAGATCCTTGTAACAGGCTCTGCGGGGTTTATCGGGTTTCATACAGCCCTTAAGTTTATCTCATCCGGTCATGAGGTTGTGGGGCTGGATAATCTCAACCATTACTACGATATAAGATTAAAATATGCCCGTGCGGCAGAGTGTGGCTTCTCTCATGAGCAGCTGGAGAGTGGCGAGATGGTTACCAGCTCAATCTACCCTTCACTCCGTTTTATCAAGATGGATATATCAGACAGAGATTCTGTCGAGAATCTTTTTAGAGAGGAGAAATTTGATATTGTTTGCAATTTTGCCGCTCAGGCAGGTGTTCGATATTCGCTCGAAAATCCATTTTCGTACATTAAATCAAACGTTGAGGGGTTCCTCTGCATCCTTGAGGCCTGCAGGAGATACCCTGTTAAGCATCTTGTATATGCCAGCTCAAGCAGCGTTTATGGGATGAATGAGGAGGTCCCTTTCCGGGAGGCTGATAAAACCGACTCTCCTGTAAGTTTGTATGCTGCCACCAAAAAGAGTAATGAGCTTATGGCCCACTCCTACTCCTCTCTTTACGGGATTCCGTCAACAGGGTTGAGATTTTTTACGGTCTATGGTCCTTGGGGCAGACCGGATATGGCCCCGATGCTATTTATGAAGGCTGCCCTTGAGGGCAACAGTATAAAGGTTTTTAACAACGGAGACCTTTTTAGAGACTTTACATATATTGATGATATTGTGGCTGGCGTTGCTGCTGTTGCTGAGGGCACCCCTCCGGATGGCACAGGGATGGCCTCATCAAAAGCCAAGCATACTCTATTTAACATAGGCAACAGCTCACCTATTGCTCTGCTTGATTTTATCTCTGCCCTTGAAAGGGTAACAGGCAGAGAGATTACCAAGGAGTTTACAGAGATGCAGCCGGGTGATGTTTATCAAACTTATGCAGATACCTCTTCACTTGAAGAGAGATTTGGATATAAACCATCTACGCCTCTTGAGACGGGGATAGGAAGGTTGTACGAATGGTACTCTTCACACCCCTCACTATTCTGATTTTTTTCAATTTACAACCTTCGTTTGTCGTTTTTTTACAATTTTATTCATTCTGTGCATTATAACTTTAACAAAAATGCACAGCTATGAAAAAATTATTGATTATTCTGGGAATTATGCTGTTTGTTGTTAGTGAGGCAAACGGGCAAAGCTGGCTTAACTCTCTGGGTAACAAAGCCAAAGAAAAGGCAAAGGAGAAGGTAGAACAAAAAGTGGAGGAGAAGACTGAGGAGGTTATGGAGAAGGGATTTGAGACTGTTGAGAAGGGTGTTA
>CAZPRX010000242.1:0-490 GCA_964588835.1 uncultured Muribaculaceae bacterium | reverse complement strand
GAAAGAGAAAAGCGAAGAGGCAGAAGAGGCAGAAGAGGCCAAAGAGGGTGAAGGCGAAAAGTCTGCAGAGAAAAAAACCGGCACTGTGAAGAGTGCTCCTCAGCAAAAAAAGTCTCTTGAATCATTTACTCAGTATGACTTTGTCCCAGGAGACAAGATTCTCTATTTTGAGGACTTCTCTCAGGATGCGATAGGTGATTTCCCGGCTTTGTGGACATCAAACGGAAGCGGAGAGGTGAAAAATGTGAGCATCGCCCCGGGTAAATGGCTGCATCTTAATGGTGAAGATGCTGTTTACTGCTACATGAGGAAGATTGAATTTCCATCAAATTTTATAATTGAGTTTGATATTATTCCTGACAAAGAGTATTCATATGATGGGATTAAATTTACGATATATGAGGACCAGTCAGAGAATACAGAGAGGGCTGATGATGACCTCTATCCAGGTTTTGCAGGTATTCATATTTTTCCGGGTAGTCAAAAGTGG
>CAZPRX010000241.1:0-2459 GCA_964588835.1 uncultured Muribaculaceae bacterium | reverse complement strand
CTCTTTGCAAAAGAGCATCAGACAACGGAGTAAGAATACTTGTAGATGCGGAACACTACTATTGCCAGGATCTGATTGATAAATATACAGAGGAGGCCATGGCCGCTTTTAATAAAGAGAGGGTAACTGTTTTTCACACTCTTCAGATGTACAGACATGACAGACTGGAATATCTGAAGAGGATTCACAATGAGGCAAAAGAGGGTGGTTATAAGCTGGGAATTAAATTTGTCCGTGGTGCATACATGGAGGAGGAGCGCGAAAGAGCAATAAGGATGGGTTACATCTCCCCTATATGTGCGAACAAGCAGGAGACAGATCTTAACTACGACAACGGTCTCAGGTATGTTGTGGATAATATTGAAGACATGGAACTCTTTAGCGGTACTCACAATTATCAGAGCAATTACCTGCTGGCAGAGTTAATTGTAAATAAAGGTCTTGACAAGGGAGATAAGAGAATATGGTTTTCACAGCTTTTTGGAATGAGTGACAACATAACCTATGCGCTTTCCCGGACAGGATACAATGTTTGCAAATACATTCCCTACGCACCGGTAAAAGAGGTACTCCCGTATCTTCTCAGAAGAGCTGAAGAGAACACCTCTATGGCAGGTCAGACAGGCCGTGAGCTTGGACTTATCAAGGAGGAAATGAACAGAAGGGGGATTAAACTTGTTTAGTAATTAAAAATTTTAAACATGGGAGAGAACATAACTCACAACACTGCAATATGCAGGTTTGAGTACACTGCACCTGAGGCAGTGGCATATATTGAGTACAAAATGGAGGGCAATGTGATGGACCTTACACACACAATTGTTCCAAAGGCACTTGAGGGAAGGGGTCTGGGCGGGTCGCTGGTAAAGCACGCCCTGGACTATGCACGTGAAAAGGGCTACAAGGTTAAACCCACATGCTGGTTTGTGGATAAATTTATAAAGAAATTCAAGGATTATCAGGACATGGTTGTAGATATTCCGGAAGATTCACACAACGGACCTGTTTGTGAAATCTAAAATACTTAACGCGCTAATTATAATTAACATACATATATGAGTGAATACATAAATAACACAAGCCAGAGGAAAGAGCTTCTTAAACACATGTTACTTGAGCTTCACAAAGGTGAGGCACCTGAACAGGTTCAGGAGAGGGTTAAATCACTTTTAAAACAGATTCCTTACAATGAGGTTGTAGAGGTGGAGCAGCAGCTTATAGCAGAGGGCCTTCCCGAGCAGGAGATTCTTAAATTTTGTGACCTTCACAGTGCTGTATTAGAGGGTAGCCTTACAGGCCATGACGCTCAGGTCCCGGATGGCCATCCTGTGGACACATTCAAAAAGGAGAACAGGGAGATTGCAAAAGTAATTGAGAAGATAAGAACCCTGCTGGTAAGACTTGAGATTCTTAAGGGTATGCCGGACGATAAGGACTTTATTAATTCACTGGTAATAGACCTTAAAAGAGAGTTCAACATGCTTTCAGATGTAGATAAGCACTACAAACGCAAAGAGTATCTTCTCTTCCCGTTTCTTGAAAAGGCCGGGATAACAGGACCCCCTAAAGTAATGTGGGGCAAGCATGATGAAATAAGAGAGTTATTGTCTGCGGTACACGAGTCACTAGTCCCGGGGGCAGAGATTGCGGGCAGCGACCTTTACTCACTTGGAGACCTTCTTATAAGACCGGCTATTGAACAGACCGAGAGTATGATAATGAAGGAGGAGGAGATTCTTCTGCCAATGTGCCTTGAGACTCTCAGGCAGGAGGATTGGGTTCAGGTATACAACGAAACAGGTATTTACGGCTATTGCATTTTTGACCCTAAAGTTGAGTGGAAGCCTGAGCCGTCAGAATCAGGAGCAAAGGCCGGAGATAAAGAGAGCACCTCCATGGAGTACACATCCGGAGGTCCGGTAAGACTCTCATCTGGAAACTTTGACATGAAGGAGCTGGAGTCACTCTTTGTTACACTTCCCATTGATATTACTTATGTTGACGCAAATGACAAAGTGAAATTCTTCTCCCACAGCCCAAACAGGGTTTTTGAGAGAAACCGCTCTATAATCGGCAGAGATGTAAGACTATGCCACCCTCCGGGAAGTGTTCATATTGTAGAGCAGATTCTCGCGGATTTTAAGAGCGGAAAGGAGCATCAGGCTAAATTCTGGATGAGCAACTTTATGGGCCGGTTTGTCTACATAGAGTACACTGCGTTAAGAGGGAAGGATGGTGAGTACCTTGGGGTCATTGAGATTACCCAGGATATATCTGAATTCAGAAAACTTGAGGGGGACCAGAGGCTCCTCTCATACACTAAAAAATGATGAAAGAGATCACATTAGATACAAAGATTTCTGAGATATTAAACGAGCGGCCGGAGCTCGAGCAGACACTGCTCGGGCTCTCTCCAGCTTTTGCAAAGCTCCAGAGCCCTCTCCTTCGAAAGACGATTG
>CAZPRX010000240.1:0-2459 GCA_964588835.1 uncultured Muribaculaceae bacterium | reverse complement strand
GCCGCACTCTCCCCGTAAGCAACTGCTTTTCTCCAGTCATCACACGCTTCACTTTTATTACCCAGATTGTCGAGTGCCACACCCCTGTTGAAAAAGGCAAGAGCATTTACAGGGTCCATCTCTAAAGCCCTGTTATAGTCTGACACTGCACCCTGAAGGTCCTTCATACTATATTTTGAAATTCCCCTGTTTACGTAAGCATTCACAAGAGACGGTTTAATCTCAATCGCCCTTGTGAAATCGCTTACAGATTCAACATAATTCTCCAGTTTCTGCCTCACAATACCCCTGTTGTAGTATGCAATTAGCAGATCTGGCTCAATTTCAATTGCCCTGGAATAATCTGTCTCCGCCCCCTTAAAATCATTTAAAGCACTTTTGCAAAGTCCTCGGTTAATAAATGCCACAACGTCATTAGGATAAATTTCGAGCTCCCTGGTGAAATCAGAAATTGCTTCATAATTATGGCCAAGTTTTCTATGAGCCTCCGCCCGTGCATACCATGCATCAGGGAACTTGGGATCAATCGAAATACATTTATTTAAATCAGCAATTGCCTCTTCATGGTAATTAAGCATAGCCAGCAACGTCCCTTTACCATACCAGGATCTCGAATGGAGAGAGTCAATCTGGACTGCTCTTATGTAATCATCAATAGCATCCCGATATCTCTCCTGATATTCTCTGGCAAGACCCCGGCTATATAGCGCCTCGGCATTTTCCGGATTAAGTTCTATGGATTTTGTAAAATCGGACTCGGCTTTTGAATACTCTTCAAGAGAAAGCAGAGCGACTCCTCTGTTAAACCAGGCTGCTGCAAACTTAGAGTCAAGCTCCAGTGCCCGCGTGTATTCTGACAACGCTCCCTGATAGTCTTTCTTACCGTGTTTCTCTACTCCTAGATTGTAGAATTGCTCGGCTGTCTGACCTGAAAACATTACTGGGAGCAATAAAGCTAAAATCAATGAAAGTGTTTTCATTGCCCATTTGTTTTCAGAAAGTTATGCAAAAATCCGATACACCCTTCAAAATAGTTATCTTTGCGGTGGAATTAAAAATCGGAACTCATAGAGAGTAAATGAATAACAGACATTTAACATATAAAATAACATTAATTATTCTCGTTCTTACAGCACTTATATTTCCCAATTTCTCATTTGGACAACAGAATATAAGGACCATCGAGATTGATGAGTTGGTTGTCAGAG
The DNA here is from genome assembly GCA_964588835.1 of uncultured Muribaculaceae bacterium. GTDB lineage: Bacteria > Bacteroidota > Bacteroidia > Bacteroidales > UBA932 > Bact-08. Next base: position 1,251 of record CAZPRX010000240.1, on the reverse strand, counting down.
GAGGAAGAGTCAAGTACAGAAACAAAGGCAATCCCGCCGTTGTGTTAATTGACAGTGTAATAGCATATAAAGAGCAAAACCGCAGTACAAACTTTGAATCTCTTAAGTACCGGAAATATGAAAAAATTGTATTCTCATTTACAAACGTGAGCCAGAGAATACAGAACATGAAACTCCTCAACAAATTCAGATTTGTCTTTGATAATTTAGACACAACACGTATTCCAGGCAAGGCAGTGCTCCCTATGTACATGCGTGAACGAATATCGGATTATGCATACGACGGAGAGAGCAAAACTGCCAACGAAATAGTAAGGGGAGAGAAAATGGTCTCCTATGAGGAGCACATGGATGAGCAGGGAATAGGTGAATGGCTGAATTATCTGTACGAAGAGGTTGATTTATACGAAAACAATATCCTGTTCCTTACAAACAAGTTCATAAGTCCTATCTCACCTGCAGCACCCTCATTTTACAGATATTACATAACAGATAGCATAGTAAGCGGAGGAGAAAAGTGCACCAGGCTCTTCTTTACTCCCAGAAATAAAACCGATTTTCTTTTTCAGGGTTATCTCTACATTACCACAGATGGTACATATGCTGTAAGAAGAGCAGAGATAGAGGTTAACAAAAACATTAATCTCAACTGGATCAAAGATAGCAGAGTGGTTCAAGAATTTAAACGTACCGGAGAGGGTGGCTGGATTATTGACAAAAATGAGACCTCTATTGATTTTGGTTATAGTAAAGGAGGGCTGGGAGTTTACGGACAAAGAACAGTAACATACCGAGATTACTCATACAATCAACCTATCCCCGGGGTTTACTTTGTTAATCAAAACGTAAGAGCCGATTCGGTTTACTCAAAGGGGGAGGAGTTCTGGAAGCTGAACAGACATGAAGAGCTCTCAAAATCTGAGCAAGGAATTTACAAAACCTCGGACAGTCTCAAGAGTATGCCCTCTTTCAGAAGAGTCACAAATTTATTCCGAATAGTACTTGCCAGTTACCACGATTTTGGGAAGTTTGAACTTGGCCCTGTAAGCACTTTTTACAGTTATAACCCTACTGAGGGTTCCAGAATAAGAATCGGTGGCCTAACCACTACAGACTTTAGCAAGAGATTCACTATAGATGGTCATATCTCCTACGGATTTGGCGATAAACAATTTAAGTATAAGCTCGGCACAACCATTTCTCTTACAGACAAGTCTATTTATGAATTCCCCGTAAGAAGTCTGCGCTTCA
>CAZPRX010000239.1:1351-2481 GCA_964588835.1 uncultured Muribaculaceae bacterium | reverse complement strand
GCCATGATTTACTGACTACACCATCAGGATAGTACTCTCTTACCTCCCCGCACTGAACACCATTGCAAAAGGAAGATATCCGTCTTATTTGTCCATTTTCATAATATTCAAGCACTTCGCCATCAGTTTGACCACCTCTTTTATAAAGCTCAACAAACTTGTTACCGCTCTCATAGAAAGTAATTTGCGGCCCTTCCTCTATACCATTCACATAATTTGTTCTTCTCTTAACCGAGCCGCTTGTGAAATACCAGACAAATTGCCCATCAGGTGTGTCCATTTTAGGATTATCGGGATCAACATAAGAGAAACTCCCCTCCATCAGAAGCTCTCCGGTAATATAATAATCTTTGACAATAAATTTCCCATCTGGGGATTTACTAATAACGCGCTGGTAATCTGAGTTGTTTACATCATATGTCCGCCACTCTGCCTCTACAGAAATCTCCTCCTGTGCAAAAAGCAGAAGGCCGGTAAATAGTCCGGCGACAGTGAAAATAAGTCTCAGTCTCATTTTGGCACCTTTTTAAAACAACTCTGTGATTAGTAAATATATAAAAAAATGATAAATTAATTTTTACCTTTACTATGCAAAACTATCTATATTATGAAACTAGAAAGTGAAAAGTATTGCCATGAGTGTGGCAGGAACATCAATGCAAAAGCGGAAATATGCCCTTTGTGCGGCGTAAGGCAACCAGAAATGTCCCCTTCTGATTTAGGAATCGGACGCGGAACAAACAATCAATGGCTAATAACCTTCTTGCTCTGCTGGTTCTTTGGAGTATTTGGAGTACACAGATTTTATAATGGCAAAATCGGCACAGGTATTTTGATGCTTATCACCTTTGGAGGCCTGGGAATCTGGTGGATGGTTGACTTTATTGTAATCATTGTAGGAAGATTCAGGGATAGTGAAGGCAACGAAATAAGGATTCGTTAGGTTTATTCTTTACGTGTGAATAATGCAATTGAAATTTTGAATAGTGTAACGTACCCGTAAATTATGTTTATCACCTTGCGAATGCAAAAAGCAAGGATAAAGTAATTAACACAACACTATCAAAATGAAAAAAGCATTATTTATCGCATCAGCAGTGGCTATACTGCTACTGTCGTGTACTAAGCAA
>CAZPRX010000239.1:0-1341 GCA_964588835.1 uncultured Muribaculaceae bacterium | reverse complement strand
TTCAACAAATACCCTTATTGTTAAGGCAGGCATATCAGCAACAAAAGCTGTTATTTCAGGTACAGTCTTCCCCAATGGGTCAAGTATAGGAGTTCAGGTAAGGAAAACCGGTGAGTTCAACTATCAGGCCGGTACCATGACAAACATCATGTACACATTTAATTCCGCTACCTCTACATGGGCAACGACAACGCCCCTTTATCTCACAAACACATTAGGTGAAGTATATGCATACTATCCGTATGTATCTGTAGGTGATAACCTTTCTCAATTCAACACAATTCCGGTAACCTTAGAGGCACTCGCAACCACAGGTGATGAAACAGACTACATGTACGCATCTCCTTTAACAGGAGTAAACAGCGTAAGTAATGCAGCGGAAAAAAATAAGGCGAGTCTTGTTATGAATCACGCCTTTACGCAGGTCTCATTCTACATTTATAAGAATAACTACTCAGGAACAGGTACAATTACCCAGTTTAAGATTGAAGATGCTGTTGCAACAAACTTTGTTAAGACCAGTTCTCCGTCAATGACCATGAGTATTGAGAATGGTGATCTTGTAGGTGGGTCAAAAGGTATTATTACCCGTACACTCGCTGTTCCGGTAACTATTACCAACATACCTCCGGATGGAACTCTCTCTGTTTTAAAAACTCAGGTAAATGCAACTACCATAGTTGTACCTACAGCTATAATGGCAATTGGAGACATTAAGTTTACATTCACAATTGATGGCGAAACCTATACTGCAACAAATACAACATCTACATCATGGCTTAAAGGAAAACAGTATATCTACACAGCCAAACTAGATGGAACAGGACTAATAATACTAAGCGCAATTATCACAGATTGGGATACACAACCGGGAGATCTAATTGATATTAAATAGAGACAAAATGAGCAGATTTATATTATTTGCTTTGCTCTTATTTGTTTTTACCGGCTGTATGAAAGATGATTTCGTAACTTACGACAGATCCGCATTACTCTCTCTCACGCCGGTTGTAAACAAAGGCGAAGCAACTATATCGCATGATGAAAGCTATCTGAATCTTTTCAAAATAGGCATTCAAGTTACAAACTCAGAAGGGACAGAGTTGTACTACCCTTACACAACAAATCTGTTGCTGAGCAACAGCGGTAAGTGGGAGCTCTCTAAACCGGTATGCCTTACAGAAATTTTCGCAAAGATATACGCATACTACCCTTACACTCCCGGTGATGAGAAAATATCTGGAACCGGAGAGACTGCAATAGTCCGGCTGGACATTCCAAAAGACCAGGCTATGGCTTTACAGACCGACTATATGTACTCATCACAGAGCACAGATATGG
>CAZPRX010000238.1:0-2508 GCA_964588835.1 uncultured Muribaculaceae bacterium | reverse complement strand
ATCGTTGAAAAATTTATGGACCGCAAATGCCATAGCATGCCTAATTCTAAAAACACAACCGAAGGTATTTGTTCTTGGCCTTAGGTGACCTATCTCTCTGAGGAACTCCATGCTGTGCCCCTTTTTCTGAAGCGGGTATGTTTCAGGATCAGCTGATCCGTAAACAGTTAAATTATTAGCTGTTATTTCAACAGACTGACCACCGCCGGGAGATGCAACCAGAGTACCCTCTACTGCTATACAAGAGCCGGTAGTTACCGGTCTGAGAGCCTCTTCGGTAAACTGGGTCATGTCAAATACTATCTGAATACTATTAACGCTGGAGCCGTCATTCAGAGCTACAAAAACTACATTTTTGTTCCCTCTTTTGGTTCTAACCCAACCCTTCACTAAAACATCTGTACCCGGCTGGGACTTCAACAGAGCAGCAATTTTTGATCTTTCCATTATTGTGTAGACATTTAATGTGCAAAGTTACTCAAAGGTTGTTAAATCTCAATAATTTCAACCTAGTAAGATGAATTAACAATCTTGCCCGGCAAACTTTCATTCCTGCATCTGTCTATGGCAGTTACAACATACTTGTATTTAACCTTTTTGCCAATCTGCTTATTAAGAGGAGTTGATCTCCCCTGTACAACTCGGAATAGGTAGTCACTGTTTTCCAAATTGGGTTCAATATTTGCCGGAAATCTATACACAGCAAAGAATTGAGGCTCCTGTAACTGATCAGTCCCATTTACAAAATATGGGTGATTCCACTCAAGATTTCCACCTTTTATCCTGATATTTGAGATAGGATCAGGAGCGATGGAATCAAGAAAATCGTATGCAGGTACAATTGCAAAATTTCTCTGATAGCTATTAGCTAATGAATCGGTAAAACCATCGGGATTATTGTTTAATGTCCAGCCTGGCCACCAAACATTTCCATGAACATTAGGCAGATTCCTTGTTAACTCCATCTTGGTTTTGAATTGGCTTCTTCCGGGATGTTCAAGATCCGGCTCTTTAAAAGTAGAGATATTCTGGCCGATGTACAGATGCCTGCCAAAATTACCATTGTTCCACCACTCAATAAGCGTTTTATAATCGGCTGCGGGATGACCTATCTTCCAGTAAAGTTGTGGAACATTATAATCAACCCAGCCCATTTTAAGCCAATGGGGAATATCTGCAAAAAGCTGTTCGTAATTAGACAGGCCATTTGTTTTACTACCGCTTCCATCAGGTGTGTCTTTAAGATTCCTGTGAATTCCAAATGGACTTATACCAAATCTTACCCACGGCTTAATTGCTTTTATTGTGTCATTCAACTCTTTAATAAGAGTTGCAACATTATTTCTTCTCCAGTCTCCCTTCTGCCAGTATTCAAATCCCTGCTTAGCAGCATACTTTACAAATGATGCGTCGTCGTGAAACTCTTCAAAGGCAATGGGGTAGGGGTAAAAATAGTCATCAAAGTGGATTGCATCAACATCATATCTTGACACAATATCAGCAATTACCTTTACAGTATGTTCAATAGATTCTGGTTCTCCAGGATCAAAATAGAGCTGTTTGCCATATTTCCTGAAAAGATCAGGCCTTTTAAAATATAGGTGATCAGGATGAAGTTGCTCTTTATCATTTGATGTAACTCTATATGGGTTACACCATGCGTGCAGTTCCATACCCCTTTTGTGTGATTCATCTATCATAAACTGTAAAGGGTCCCACACCTCTTTAGGGGCAACTCCCTGTTCACCACTAAGGAACCTGCTCCATGGCTCTATCTCTGAATTATAGAAGGCATCAGCCTGAGGCCTGACCTGAAAAATTACAGCATTTACACCAGCTTTACTGAAGTTGTCAAGGGTAGTGATAAGCAGAGCCTTGATTGAGTCTGCCGACATGTTTTTGAACTGCTGGTTACCCACTGTGTGAATCCAGGCACCACGAAATTCTCTTTTAGAAAGAGATTGACTCTGAGCAACAAATGTGATGCTCAGAGTCAATATTATTAATATTATTCGTTTCATCTTAGAAGTCGAGTTTCAGACTTTTAAAGATCTTTCTTGATATCTCAGTATTATCCATACGTCCGCTGAAATTGAAGCTGCCTGCGCCTATAGCATAAACTGGTACAGCTACCCCTGTATGAGAAGTAGTAGTCCAACCCACAAATGCTTTCTCGTTCATCTCTTCATATTTATCTTCATTGGTTTTATCAACAGCCATTGACCTCTTTTGTCCCTCGAGTTCAGTAAGTTTAAGAACATAACCTTTCTGTGATCCCACTGTAATTCCTCCTGTATCGTGGTCTGAAGTAACAATTATAAGAGTCTCATCCGGATGCTGAAGGTAGAACTGATAAGCGACATCAACTGCCTCTCCAAGGTCAAGGACCTCAAGAATTGCTGCTTTTCCATCATTTGAGTGTGCAGCCCAGTCAATTTTTCCACCCTCTGCCATGATAAAAAAGCCCTTATCGTTGTCAAGATGATTTATAGCTGCCTTAACAATGTC
>CAZPRX010000237.1:764-2519 GCA_964588835.1 uncultured Muribaculaceae bacterium | reverse complement strand
CTTCGTGAAAAACCTTGTAAAAAATAACCACATTAAGTCAATACAATTATGAAAGAATATAAACTAAAGATCAATGGTAACGACTATGCCGTGACTGTAAACGACATAGACGATACAATAGCAGAGGTAGAGGTAAACGGAATCCCATTCAAGGTTGAAATTGAGCGTCCTGCTAAGAAACAGGTTGTTGCAAAACCAAACAAGCCAGCTCCAGCTCCTTCAAATGTTGCAAAACCTTCAGCATCCGGTTCTGAAACAGCTGTTACATCACCTCTTCCGGGAGTTATTCTGGAGGTTGTGGTGAAAGAGGGAGATGTGGTTAAAAGAGGTCAGAAACTGATGGTACTTGAGGCCATGAAGATGGAAAATGTTATTGAGGCTAGTGCGGATGGAAAGATAATTTCAATCAAGGCAAACAAGGGCGACTCAGTACTTGAGGGTGCACCACTAATAATCATTGGATAAAATGGAAAATCAAGGATTATTTACTCAATTGGGGGATAACCTGACACAATTCCTGCAATATACAGGTTTTGCCAATGCAACATGGGGTCATATTCTCATGATAGCCATAGGACTTGTGTTTATTTATCTCGCTATTAAGAAGGATTGGGAGCCACTGCTCCTGGTGCCTATAGGATTCGGTATAATCATAGGTAATATACCTCTGTTTCCGGGTTTAAGTGTGGGTGTTTATGAAGAGGGTTCTGTCCTGAACATACTTTATCAGGGTGTTCAGCAGGGCTGGTATCCGCCACTAATCTTTTTAGGAATTGGAGCAATGACAGATTTCTCTGCACTTATTTCAAATCCTAAGTTACTACTTATTGGTGCTGCTGCTCAGTTTGGTATCTTTGGTGCTTATGCAATCGCTCTTCTGATGGGCTTCTCACCTGCAGAGGCCGGAGCAATTGGTATTATTGGTGGAGCCGATGGTCCTACAGCTATCTTCCTATCGTCAAGACTTGCTCCTGACCTCATGGGGGCCATTGCTGTGTCTGCTTACTCTTATATGGCTCTGGTACCTGTAATTCAGCCTCCGGTAATGAGACTGCTTACTTCAAACAGGGAGAGACTTATCAGAATGAAACCGCCAAGAGCTGTTTCTCAAACTGAGAAAAAACTCTTCCCAATTATCGGCTTCCTCATGACTGCTTTTATTGTCCCTTCAGGTCTTCCTCTTCTAGGTATGCTATTCTTTGGTAACCTTCTTAAGGAGAGCGGAGTAACCAGGAGGTTAGCCGAGACTGCCCGCGGACCACTAATTGACGTTATAACAATATTAATTGGTGTTACTGTAGGTTGTTCAACTCAGGCAGATAAATTTTTACAATGGAAATCGGTATACATATTCGGACTGGGTGCATTATCATTTGTGATAGCTACTACAGCCGGTGTATTGTTTGTTAAGCTTTTCAACGTATTCCTTAAGGAGGGTAATAAAATCAATCCTCTGATTGGTAATGCAGGTGTTTCTGCTGTTCCGGATTCAGCTCGTGTTTCAAACAACGTTGGACTTGAATACGACAAGACAAACTATCTTCTTATGCACGCAATGGGACCAAATGTTGCGGGTGTTATAGGAAGTGCAGTTGCTGCCGGTATTCTTTTGGGATTTTTATCCTAAATTGTAGTGAAATTTTTGAAGAGCACCTACCCTAGGTGCTCTTTTTTTTTGTAAATTTGTGAATTCACATTAATTTACAAGGTATGCAAAACAAGTTGCAAGAGCTTACAGACAAATTGTACAACGAA
>CAZPRX010000237.1:0-722 GCA_964588835.1 uncultured Muribaculaceae bacterium | reverse complement strand
GGCGTATTTTTTCCAAATTTCATATCAGCATGGAAAAAGATGCTCAGGATATTAAACACAAAATGGAGACCGAAATCCAGATGGCCTTCAGGCAGACTATCACTGCGCTTAAAAATCAGATTGAAAATACCCTTATTTCAAACTCCATCAACAAGCCTGTATCAGAGGTCTCTGAAAAGACTACATTCCTTAAAGAGTTGATTATTTCAGCTATCTCTGCATTTAATCCAAAAGGCAGCGACATGGTCTCTCTTTCGCTTTTATTGCCTGAGAATAAACAAGCAGAGCTGGAGTCTTTCTTTAAAGGCGAAGCAACAAAACAGATGCAGGAGGGAGTTCAAGTAAAGTTTGATAACAAGATTCAGAACGGATTTAAAATAGGACCTGCAAAAGAGGGCTATCACATCAGCTTTACTGACAAAGATCTGCAGCATCTTTTCAGTGAGTATCTTAAACCAAAAACTCGTGAGTTTTTATTCAATGAATAGTAATGAATAACTATCCATATCTCATCGCGGGACTCCCGGAGATTTTTCCTGATTTCGAAAAAAGCAGCCATAATATTAACCTACTTCTGGATAATATCAAACAGAATATACATCCAAAAGAGATTAAATATTTAGAGTGGCTTTTATTTGGATTGGAGGGAAAAAATCTCTCAAATCACTTTTACAGGGAGGTGTTTAAAACCCGTAACAGATTTCTGAAAGAGTTCTTCATGT
>CAZPRX010000236.1:0-2547 GCA_964588835.1 uncultured Muribaculaceae bacterium | reverse complement strand
ATGGCTATGAGCATTTCACTTCCTACATTTGTATTTGTATATCTCTCTGTTTATCAGCCGGAAAGTCTCTTTTTAATAAATCTGAGTGTCTTTATTGAGCAGTTTGGCTACGGCTTCGGATTTACAGCCTACATGCTCTATATGATTTATTTTGCAGATGGTAAACATAAAACGGCCCATTATGCAATTTGTACAGCCTTTATGGCTCTTGGAATGATGATTCCGGGGATGTTTGCCGGATGGTTACAAGAGTTGCTCGGCTACCAGAATTTCTTCATCTGGATTATGATATGTTATGGATTAACATTTATTGTTACTGCCCTTATAAAGGTAGACCCTTCATTTGGCAGGAAAGAGCCTGCAAAAAGCTGAGACTATATTTTAAACTGATTATTTTATCAAATATGAAAATCAAGAGTATAATAATATCTGCAATTATGATTGCTCTCCCATTTTGGGCGAGTTCGCAGAATATCAAAACCGGACTTGAAGTTTTGAAGGCTTCAAACTTTAAGGTTCTGGAGGGGAAACGAGTAGGCCTTATCACTAACCCTACCGGATTCGACAATAATCTTAAGTCAACAATTGATGTTCTTCACGAAGCAAAGAATGTTGAACTTGTGGCTCTATTTGGCCCTGAGCATGGTGTGAGGGGAGATGTTCACGCAGGTGATAAAATCGAGAATATGGCAGATTCTAAGACAGGTCTGCCTGTGTTTTCACTTTACGGAAAAACAAGAAAAGCGACTCCTGAAATGTTAAAAGTGATTGACGTGATTGTTTATGACATACAGGACATCGGAAGCAGGTCATTTACATACATAAGTACAATGGGCCTAGCAATGGAGGCTGCTGCAGAGAATAACATTGAATTTGTTGTTCTTGACAGACCTAATCCGCTTGGAGGTGAGAAGATTGAGGGTAACCTTACTGAGGATGGATTCATTTCATTCGTTAGCCAGTTTAAGATACCATACATTTACGGTCTTACATGTGGTGAGCTGGCAGTTATGCTGAATGAAGAGAATATGCTTGGCAAGAAATGCAAACTTTCTGTTGTTGAAATGGAGGGATGGAAAAGAGATATGACATTTGAAGAGACAGGTCTTCAGTGGGTTCCTTCATCACCTCACATCCCGCAACCTATAAGTGCAATTGCATATCCAATATCCGGAATCCTTGGTGAACTGGGTTATATGTCAATCGGTGTAGGTTATACCATTCCTTTCCAAATGTTTGCTGCTGAGTGGGTAGAGGCAGAAAAACTTTCAGAGAGGCTTAACAGTTACTGCTTGCCGGGTATTAAATTCCGTCCAATGCACCTTAAACCGTTTTATTCAGTGGGAGTGGGTAAAAATTTGCAGGGAGTACAGGTTCACGTAATGGATTACAAAAAGGCTGCGCTATCAGATGTTCAGTTCTGGGTTATGCAGGCTGTTGCTGAGCTATGGCCTGAGAAAGCAGTATTTGCAAACGCAAACGAGGCCAGATACAGAATGTTTGACCAGGTATCCGGTAGCGACCAGATAAGGATTAAATTCTCACAAAGACACAAATTTGAAGATATCAAAGACTACTGGTATAAGGATGTTGAGAGTTTTAGAAAGTTGTCTCAAAAGTATTACATCTACAAGTAAGATGTACTGTTTAAAGGTGTTTTCAGAGGATTATTTACTATATTTGATTAATAAATATTTAAAAAATCAAATATGATTCTAAAAAGGCATCTTTTAGTAATAACGGCAATGTCTGTTCTCTCAATTTCTGCAAGTGCACAAACAACTGAGGTTGCTACAGAAGTTCATAATCAAGCACATACTCAGGCAGTAGAGATTCATAAGAATGCTCACGAAACTGCTATCGAACATAGTAAAAATGCTTTAGAACAGCATAACAATGCTGTAGCTAAGAGAAAGGAGAAAACCAGGAAATCCGAGACAAAGGTCGTTACTGAGCCAAAAAAAGCTAAATCAAGAGCTAAAAAATCAAAAAAAGAGGGTTTATAATTTAAACCCTCTTTTTATTCTGTTCAAGCCATCTTCAAGCCTAGAAAGATTAGTCCCGATATTCATCCGGAAGAATCCCTCTCCATCTGCTCCAAATGTAAGACCATCATTAAGACCTAGCTTGGAGATATTAAGCAATCTGTCTCTGATTTCACTGTGAGAAAGACCGGTTTTTCTGAAATCCAGCCAAATAAGAAATGAGCTTTGTGGTTTCAGGAAAGTTACCTCTGGTATCTCTTTCTGAAGAAAATCATATGCAAAGTCAATATTCTTCTCAAGATAGATTTTAAGTTCATCAAGCCACTCCCCGCCATCTTTGTATGCAGCCTCCATAGTGATGTGCCCAAATAGATTTCCAAGATCAAGGTGCAGCCTTTTTAGCTCCCGGTTGTAACTTTCCAGTAGTTTGTGTGATGATGCAACAATTACAGAATTGAGCATTCCGGCCACGTTAAATGTTTTGCTTGGTGCCATTGCTGTGATGGTGTTGTCAGCAATCTCTTCAGAAACAGAAGCCATTACAGTGTGTCTGTTTCCATAT
>CAZPRX010000235.1:0-2552 GCA_964588835.1 uncultured Muribaculaceae bacterium | reverse complement strand
CCCCTGCCGAACGGCTTAACACGGCGAAGCACCGCTCAGATCCGTCCGCAATTCCTTGTACTTGGTGAAAAGTTATTCAGTACCACTCTCCCCAGTCATTCGCAAACACGACGGAACCCCCGCCGGAAAGAGCAGCTGTTTAATAATTCACAAGATTTCCTCTTATCCAGTCAAGCGTAGGGGTGAATCGGGTCAGAGAATTGAGTGGCCCGGTGGCTTTGTCCTTTTGGTAGATGAAGTACTCTCCGTTTTTTTGTCCGATGAAGAGATAGCGGCCATCTTTACCAAGAAGGGGCTCCTCAATCTGGTCAAATTCTCCAAATACTTTACCGTTGATAATGACTAGTTTTCTGGTGTTTTGCCTGTCACTCGCAACTATGTAGTAGTCGCCTGCCTCAGTTGCGTTTACTGACATTATGTTTGGAAATGGGCCGAGTTCTGCTCCAAAGGCATTAATGTACATTTTGCCCATATTGTTAACAATTGTAAAGGTTTTACCATCGGCAGCCAGAAATAACTCATCAATGTAACCATCTTCATGGTCAGTGACTTTGCTGTTTATAGTAAGCTTTGACCGATTTGTATTGTTTTTGTCGCGGTGAGAAAAGGCAAAAGTCCCGTCGGCCTTGATAGCGACATCATCTATAAGTCCGTATGAGCCCCTCAGCGTCTCTCCCTTCAGGTTTATATACCATCGGTTTCTTTTTTCGTAGGCAAAAATGTAATTCTTCTCGTCTGATAATGCGAGCCTTTTTGTGTAGTTGTATGGGCCTGAAATTGAGCCACCTATGGAGACATATTGCCCATTTTCTTTGTGGAACTGGAAAACAGAAACGTTCCCGTGATATAATTTATTTCCAAAAAAATCGATATTACGGAAAGGCCCTCTGGTAATCCCCCTGTCGTAAAGATACCATCCGGAGGCGGATGAGTCTCTGTATTTGAATGATATTCTATTCTTTTCACTATCTGTGTCTAGAAATACTGCTTCTGCAAAAGGTCCTCTTATTGTATCTTTTTGAGCAACAAACCACCTATCTCCCTCTTTGAAAATGAAGGTGTTCCCCATTTTTCCGGCCGGGAACTCCACATTTTCGTGTTTGTACTCTTTTCCATTAATGTTTATAAAAAACTCCCCTGCCTTATCTGTATACTCGTAAAAATAAGTACCGTCGTCAAAGATGCCGGTTGATAAATTACCTGCAGCAGGGAATGGGCCAAATTTTTTGTTATTGATAATAACAAAAAGAGTAGTCTTATTTTGGAGATAGTTAAATGAGTAACTCCCTCCGGGAGTAATTGACAGAGACCTGGGATCGACATAGATGTATGGCCCCAGAATTTTTTCATTAACGTTTATATAGTCTTTACCTTTTATTGTATAAGTGAAGGCAAACTTCCCCCCCCGGGCGAGTTTTACTGAAACAGTTTCACTCTCTGTCCTTCCGTTTACAGAGTCGAATGGCCCGTATTTTTTCCCGTTGATATTTACAAATGCCTTCCCCTTGTCTTTGTATATATAGGCAAAGTTCCCGAGTGAGTCGGCACTTGAAAATTGAGCATTCTTGAAAATTCGGCCTCTGGAGTTCAGATAACTAACACCATCCTCAATGTATTCATATGATAGAGAGTAGACAGAATCCATTGGTGGTAACTTTATCTCCTCAACTTTAACAGGAGCGGCTGCCTTTTTTTGAGGAGCTCTCTTGGCTTTTGATCTGTTTGTCTGACCATCAAGATGTAGAGGAATAATAAGAAGCAAAGAGGCAATTACTAATTGCAGTATATAAATGGAACCCTCTTTTCTCATATCTCCAGCATTCTTTGTATTGATTTCCATGCTCTCTCCCTGAGCTCTCCCTCAACTTTAATCTCAGGAGCCTCGTTCTGAAGAGCCAGCAGCACCTTCTCAATTGTATTCCGTTTCATCTGTCCGCACAAAGCCTTGGTTCCCGCCGATATGTACTCCTTCTCAGGATCTATCTTTCTCATCTCGTGGATTATTTCCCTCTCTGTCATTATTACAAATTCTCTTTTGTCTGATTTCGATATATGCTTTAACATGCCAGACGTGGAGTAGAAAAATGTCTGTGGCATTGCCAATATTTCCGGGTCCCCTGAGCACTTGCTCTCAGGATGGATAAGTATATCTGCCTCTGGGTGTTTTTCAGCCATCTCCTTTATGGTTGCCGAATCAAACCTTTCGTGCACACAGCAGTCCCCCTGCCAGAGGTCCATATTTCGTCCGGTCATAATATTTATGTACGCACCGAGATTTTTATCGGGTACAAAAAGTATCTTCTTATCTGACGGGATACTGTTAACCACCTTAAGGGCATTTGCCGAAGTACAGCAAATATCAGTATGAGCCTTTACCTCTGCTGTAGTATTAACGTAAGAGACTACCACTCCTCCCGGATTTTCTGTTCTCCAATCCTCAATATCCTCACCTGTTATACTCTCTGCAAGAGAGCATCCGGCTCTGTTGTCCGGAACAATAACCTTTTTGTCAGGAGAGATAATGGAAGCAGTCTCTGCCATGAAATTTACTC
>CAZPRX010000234.1:2007-2558 GCA_964588835.1 uncultured Muribaculaceae bacterium | reverse complement strand
AAAATATAATATTTGATCTGGGCGGAGTGCTTGTTAAACTAGATAAACTTAGATGTATTGAGGCATTTACCAAAATCGGTCATCCTGATTTTGGTAGAGTAATAAATGAGTATTTCCAAGAGGGATTCTTTATGGATTACGAAAAGGGCTCAATAACAACTAAAGAGTTTAGAGACAAAGTAAGAGCAGACATGAGAACAGCAGTTTCAGACTCCGAGATTGACAATGCAATGGCTGCCTTTCTACCTGGTATTCCTAATGATAAGCTTGATGCTCTAAAGCATTATGCAAAAAAGTATAGGATTTTCCTCTTAAGTAATACTAATCCTGTTGCAATCGAAACAGTTAAACCTATGTTTCATAAACATATTAAACCAACTAAACGATATGCGGATGTCATCATTCCAAATGATCGTAAACATGATATTGCTGTAGATCTTATCGTAACAAAAATAAAACAAATTATTGGAGAAGGACAATGATCTTAATCGTTGCAGCGATGCAAGAAGAAATCAAAGATATTGCAAAATCGATTTTACCCAATACTCATG
>CAZPRX010000234.1:0-1997 GCA_964588835.1 uncultured Muribaculaceae bacterium | reverse complement strand
CCTATGTTTCAAATGGGAGGGCAAAGCATGGAGAGCTACTTTGAAAAAATGTATCTCTCATACGAAATGAAATGTGCTAAACCTGATTTGAAAATTTTTAAAATGTTGCTTGATGATTCCGGAATCAATCCTGAAGAGACACTCTTTGTAGATGATTCAAAAGTAAACCTTGAAGCTGCATCTATACTAGGAATTAAAACGGCACTTATGATTCAGGAGAATAATTTGATTAACGATCTGGAACCTTACCTATGCTAATATTTTCTGAAGAGCCCAATACTGTCTCTTTTATATCACTTGCAAGTGGGTCCAACGGTAACTGTTATTGGTTCTCAAACGGAACCGTAACATTTTTAATTGACTTTGGGATTGGAATGAGAACAGCGAAGAAGCGCCTTTTAGAATTTTCATTAAAGCTTGAAGATGTTGATTTTATATTAGTAACTCATGATCATATAGATCACATCAAACATTTGGGATCTTTTGCTGAGAGGGCGTTTAAGCCCGTTTGTGCAACAGAATCTCTCCACATAGCGCTCTCCTCTAACTTTGCAACAAGGGGGAAAATTAACTCATCTCGTATAATAATTGAATCTGAAAAAGTATTTGAATTTAATGGAGTTCAAATTACACCATTTCCAGTTCCACATGATGGTACAGATAATTACGGGTATTTTATTGAGATGTCCGGAGTGAAAATAGCAGTAATAACAGATATTGGAAGGGTTACAGAGACCGTATTGAAATATTCATCAATGGCAGATCATCTAATTTTTGAATCAAATTATGATTCAAAAATGCTTGAAGACGGCCCTTACCCCAAAGTACTTATTGACCGAATCAGCCAGGGAAGAGGTCATCTTAGTAATGCTGAAACTGCAGATGCAATAAGGAAGATATACCACAAAAATTTAAAAACCCTTCTCCTTTGCCATCTAAGCGCTAACAATAATCTCCCTACTTTGGCTTTAAATGAATCGGGGAAGGCCCTTATTGAAAAAGGAGCCATCCCCGGTGTTGATTTCACTCTTGAATGTTTGCCAAGAGGAGCTGCGTCACGTTTGTATAAATTTGAATAATAGGGGGACCCGAATTATTATTCAACAAACTGTTTTGCATAATACTTTGCAGTAAGCTTTTCCCCAGTCGCTTTTTCAATCATATCATTCCATTCAAATCTCATCCCAGGTTTGAAAATTTTATCAGACATCCATTTACCAACTTCTTTATTTCCAATATAGCACTCATTTTTATAATCGCCTGATTTCGTAATGTTGTCAGTAATGTAATAATGCATTTGAGAAGCTAGTAATTCACCTAGCTGGTAATTATGATAATAACATGGATATAATGCAATATGAATCTTGGTAGCCCAATCAGGCATGTCTCGATCTAGTGGTTTCTTTAACATCTGATACTTTTCAACAAGAGTCCACCAAAGTGAGTTAAGATCCTGGTCATCTCTTTTTCAAATCTGTAAACTACCTGCACCCATCTACTGAAAACTAGTTGTTGCAATTTAAGCGAATTGTAACAATCATCTTCAATAATATTTTTTTCCTCGTCTGAGAGGCCCAGACTTTGTTTCATCCATTCCGGATTTCGTGATAACCTGCCGAATATCATCGCAACAGCCTCCGTAGTAAATGTGTGAGCTGAATTTCTGAGAAAATATGGATTAGAAGGGTCATCATGACCAAGAGCATATACTCCATGTCCAAATTCATGAAGCATTGTTCCCATCCAAGACTCGTTATCAGAAATATTAGCAAGAACCCTTACATCACCCTCAGCATCAATATCAATACAGTATGCATGTTGATTTTTTCCAGGTTTCTCATAAAGATCACTTTTTGACATTATTCCAGTAATATCTATGCCGATACTTGAATAAAAATCAGATGTTAGCTTCTCAAGATCCTTCCCTTTATAATATTTATCTAGATCAACAGGATATAATTTTGGAGACTCTTGAAAATATCTGCCTTGAAAATGCC
>CAZPRX010000233.1:0-2563 GCA_964588835.1 uncultured Muribaculaceae bacterium | reverse complement strand
AGGAGTTTCTTTAAGTCGGTAAACACTTTGATTGTGGTTTTCATGATTAGTCTGCTCACCCTCTCATGTTCGGGCAGAAAGGGAGTCAATAGCGGAGAGGTGTCGGGAGACCTGATTATTTTCCATGCCGGTTCGCTATCAATGCCTTTTAAAGCTATTGCAGACAGCTTTTCAAAAATTTATCCCCATGTCAAAATACTTGCAGAGGCATCAGGAAGCATTGACGCAGCAAGAAAGATTACTGAACTGGGCAGAGAGTGTGACATCATGGCATCGGCAGACTATTCTGTTATTGATAAATTGCTTATTCCCGGTTTTGCTGCTGAGAATATTAAGTTCGCTGCAAATGAGATGTCGATAGTTTTTAACGATAATTCCCGCTACTCTTCAGAAATTAATAAAGATAACTGGAGAGATATTTTATTGAAGGAGGATGTTGCCTATGGCAGGTCAGACCCTAATGCAGATCCTTGTGGGTACAGAACGCTTCTAACCCTGAAGCTAGCAAATGTTAATCTGGATAAGTTCCTTGAAAAGGATAAGAGATTCGTAAGACCTAAAGAGGTTGATCTACTTGCTTTGCTAGATGTTAATGCTGTGGACTATATTTTTCTATATAAATCTGTTGCTGTTCAGCATGGATTAAAATATATTGAGTTGGGAGACTCTGTAAATCTCTCTTTACCGGAACTTAACAGCTGGTATTCAAAAGCCGAAGTCCGCGTGAGAGGCGCAGCCCCGGGCGATACTATTCTTGTTAAGGGCGAAGCAATGATATACGGAGTCACAATCTTGAATAATTCTCCAAACAGAAGAGCCGCAGAGGCATTCCTCGAGTTTCTCCTGTCTGATGAAGGAGGAAGAAAAATTCTTTCAGAAATGGGACAATCACCTGTTTAAGAGCTAGTCGACTTCAGGTATATAAATCAGCTCATCCAGAGACCTTTTAGGGACATGGTGAATTCCTGCAGCATCTCTCCAGTACTTCACGTCTCCCATCTTAATATCATCTACGACAACAACCTCCTTAGGTTTACCAAGTGCAATTACCAAAATGGGTGTAAGGTAGTTTGGAAGCTTTAGGAGTTTTGTTATCTCATCCTTTTTATACGTAGCAATCATACAACCTCCAAAGCCGAGATCCACAGCCTGAAGAAGTATGCTTTGCGCGAAAATTCCGTTGTCACAGGAATAAGCAGGAGCTATAGATGTATCGTGAAGAAGAATTATATATGCCGATGGTCTTTCACCCTCTTCAGGGCCTGCCCAATCTTTAAGATAACCTGCCCAGCCCAGATTTGGAAATATGTGCGAGTTCATCTCGCTATCGTTGCAAACAAAAAATTTTATAGGCTGAATGTTTCTTGAAGATGGGGAGAGTCTTGCAGCCTCCACCATTAACCTCAGTTGATCCTCTGAGATTTGTTCGTTTTGAAAAAACCTTCTGTAGCTTCTGTTTTGGATGAAAGGTATCATGTTGTATTGTTTATTTATTACTGTTCAAATAGATTAAGGGATAGCCTGCTTGCCTTTTTAAGTCTCGGATGCTCTATCTCCTCTGCCACTTCATGGGCCCATATAATTTCTGAAGGGATGTATATGGCATTTCCGCCTATCTCAAGTACCGGAAGAATATCGGATTTAAATGAGTTACCCACCATCAGAAAATTCTCAGGATTGACAAAGTGTTTTTTTACAATCTTGGAGTAGCTCTCTCTGTTCTTTTCGCTTAAAATCTCAATGGCAGAAAAATATTTTTCAAGCCCGGATCTCTCAATTTTTGACTCCTGCTCTTTAAGGTCGCCTTTAGTTGCAAGTATGAGGGGGTATCTGGAGGAGAGTGTAGAGAGGATGTTTTCAACCTCAGGCATTAATTCAATGGGTTTTCCAATTGTATCCTTTCCTATTTCAATGAGTTCAAGAATTTCTTCGTTTGATATTGTGCCTTTACTAATCTCAATCCCTGTCTCAACTAATGAAATTATAAAAGGTTTGGAGCCATAACCAAGCAGAGGAAGATTCGTCTTCTCTCTCTTCAAAAGAAGCTCATTTGCCTCATCTTCTGATATATATTTCTTCATCTTTTCGCAGAACCGTAGTTCGGCATTCCGGTAGTGGTACTCGTTTATCCACAGTGTGTCGTCTGCGTCAAATGCAATAAGTCTTATCTGATCCATTCATTAGAAATTGGAGTACAAATATATAAAAAGAGGATGACCTTTAATTTTTGGTCACCCTCTTTTAAAAAATCTTTTTAGACTGGGTTATTTTGCTACCCTCTCAAGCCATTTAACCATTGAAAGCATAACCAGCATTGACAGAGCACATGCAACTGCAAATACCATCCAGCATGCCCACAGTGGAACCAATGTGTAAAGAAGTCCGCCGATAAACAGCAGCAGATTACCTATTGCAGTAGCTGCCAGCCATGCACCCTGCATTAAACCCTGAAGGTGAGGAGGGGCAACTTTTGAAACAAATGAAAGTCCAAGTGGAGAGATAAACAACTCAGCAACAGTAAGGATAAAATACATTCCAATCATCACCCAAGGGGTAAGTTTCA
>CAZPRX010000232.1:0-2572 GCA_964588835.1 uncultured Muribaculaceae bacterium | reverse complement strand
CTGGGTTCAATTGTATCAGTTGAAGGTTCTCAGGAGAGTACTCTTCTGAACGAACTTGAGAAAGATCTTGCTGTAAAAGACAGAGAATTTGAAAATCTTCTCATGGAGATGAATAACGCCATAGTAAGCAAGAATACAATTCTTTCTGACTCGCTTAATTACAAGCTGGGCTCAATGTTCGTAAAGAACAAACAGGATGCAATTAAACACTTGTACTTAAATCCTAAATCACTAACTAATGTTTACTTGCTATACTATAAAGTGGCAGGAGATCTTCCTTTGTTTGGAGATATGAGAGACATCCTTCTTTATAGAAAAGTATACGACTCACTTAACGTAGCCTACCCGGGATCTGCATATCTTAATCCTCTTCTTGATGAAATTTCACTTAGAGAGAAAAACGAATCAATAACATCAAAATTGCTTGATGCTTCAGAAGTGGGTTTCCCGGACATAAAGCTTCCGGATACAAAGTCAAAGATGAGGGTGCTCTCTGAGCTATCCGGAAAACCATTTATTTTGGTATTCTGGTCATATACAGATGTAAATCAGAAACTATTCAATCGTGACCTGCTTGAGCTTTATGACAAATACTCATCTTCAGGACTAGAGATATATCAGGTATGTGTTGATGCGGACAAGACTGCATGGGCAAGGGCTGTCGAGGAGCAGGGATTGCCATGGATTAACGTGTGCGATGGATTTGGTTCATCATCTCAGGCTGTTACCACCTACAATATAGTAGAAGTTCCATCCATCTTTGTTATAGATAAGAGTGGAACTATTGTAGCAAGAGATATCTTTGATTCAAAATTAGAGAAAGTTATAGCAGGGATCGTTTAGATACTCCTGCAATAAAATCTTTCAGATAAAAAGGTTCGAAATATGCCACATCGGCAAATTCGGACCTTTTGTATTTCTCCATGGCCGGAGCAAGCATGCCTCTTGCAGAGGCATATCCATCAACAAATATTGCATTGGGATGACCTGCAAGTGCCTTGAACTTGTCAGAACCATCTCCTGTGAAAATAACCTTTCCTTCAGAGAGAATATCAGCATAACTCTGCTCAGAGAGTATATGAGCCTCAGTTTTTGTCAGCTGTTTATAATTGTGGTCAAAAATGGCGGTATATACCTCCATCCTTCTTGCATCTATCATAGGAACGATTTTGTATGGAGAGTCTGGAGTACCAATCTTCTCAAGAGCAAGTCTTGCGATTAATTCCAGAGACCCAATGGCAATAAGGGGAATTGATGCCCCGTAACAGATGCCTTTTGCCACAGATACACCCACTCTTAGGCCAGTGTACGAGCCCGGGCCCTCGCTTACTACAATCGCACTACAATCAGCTATCTCCAGATTAGCCTCCTCAAGAACCTCCTGTATGAACCTTGAAATAACTCTTGCGTGAGCTTTGTGCTCTTTTATCTCTCTCTCTGCAGCAATCTTTCCGTCAACAGCCATGGCAACAGAGCATACCTCTGTGCTTGTCTCAATAAGTAAGAGATTTATACTACTATTTTTTACCATCCGGGGTAACCTTTGATCCTGATTTTAGAGTTTTACTTATAGCAGAGTAAGGTCCGTTAACAATTTTCTCACCCTCTTTAAGTCCGGAAATAATTTCAATGTTTGTAATATCCTGAATTCCTGTCTTAACCTCTCTTACTTCAAGTGTGTTGTCCTCTTTTACAACAAACACCTGCTCTGCAAGCTCTTCGCTACTTTTATTTACAAGGGTATCTTCGTAAAGATCCTTTCTTGTAGTAATAGTTTGAACAGGGATTGATATTATGTTGTCTTTTCTGTCTGTCTGGATAGATGCTGTAGCTGACATACCGGGACGGAAAGGGTTAATTCCGCTGGCCGCCAGGTCTGAATAAGACTCAGGAAGAATAAGAATCCTTACTTCAAAGTTTGTAACCTGTTCAATAGCAGAGCCAATGTTTTTCGCAGAGTTAGCTATCTGGGTAACAAGACCTGTGAATTTTCTTCCTGGATATGCATCCACCTCAACCATAGCTGTATCTTTCTCCTCTATACGAATAATATCATTTTCGTTTACGTCCACAAGTACCTCCATCTGGTCAAAATTTGCAATTCTGAGAAGTTCAGTACCCGCCATCTGGCTTGTTCCTACAACCCGCTCACCCTTCTCTACGTTCATTTTTGAAATAATGCCATCCATAGGGGCATAGATTGTAGTCTTGACCAAATTATCCTGAGCCTCCTGAAGAGCTGCGGTAGCACTCTTTACGTTAAACTCAGCAGCTTTAATCTGCTCTTTAGTAACATTGAACTGAGAGAGAGCGTTTTCATAATCTGCCTCTGATATAGCTTTTTGCTCAAACAGAGTTTTGTTTCTCAGATAAGACTGCTCTACCTGACGGAACTGTGCCAGCTGCTGTGTAAGCTGCGCTTTTACTGAGTTAAGGGATGCCTCGGCACGATCTCTCATGGATATATATACATCCTGCTTAATTTTAATAATCAGCTCTCCGCGCTTAATCATGTCTCCCTCTTTAAAGTTGAGCTCCACTATCTCACCTGAGACGTCAGGAGATATTTTAA
>CAZPRX010000231.1:0-2582 GCA_964588835.1 uncultured Muribaculaceae bacterium | reverse complement strand
TTAGAGTTTTAATACTATGAAAAACATACTTATAACCGGTGGTGCGGGATTTATAGGGTCTCATCTTGTGAGGCTGATGGTTCAGAAATATCCTCATTACAACATATTTAACCTTGACCTGCTCACTTACGCCGGAAACCTTGAGAACCTCAGAGATGTTGAGGGGAAGACAAACTATAAGTTTATCAAGGGGGACATCTGTGATGTTGAGTTTATGAGCAAGGTGATGATTGACAACCAAATTGATGGCGTTATCCACCTGGCTGCAGAGTCTCATGTAGACCGATCAATTCTTGACCCCTTCTCATTTGCTAAGACCAATGTGATGGGTACCCTCTCTCTGCTTCAGGCGGCGAGGATGTACTGGAGTGATGGCGGCAAGAACAGAGCCGGGTTTGACGGCAAGGTCTTTTATCATGTCTCTACCGACGAGGTTTACGGCTCTCTTGAGGATGACGGCACCTTCTTTACAGAGGAGACAAAATATGACCCACACTCACCATATTCGGCTTCAAAGGCCGCTAGCGACCACTTTGTGAGAGCCTGGCACGACACATACGGAATGCCGGTAAAGATTTCCAACTGCTCAAACAACTACGGTCCGTATCAGTTTCCTGAAAAGTTGATTCCGCTATTTATCAATAACATATGTAACAACAAACCTCTTCCCGTTTACGGCAAAGGAGAGAATGTACGTGACTGGCTTTTTGTTGAGGACCATGCCCGCGCTATTGACCTGATATTTCACGAGGGTGCAGATGGAGAGACCTACAACATTGGAGGCTTCAACGAGTGGAAAAATATTGACCTTATAAAGGTACTCATAGCGACAGTTGACAGGCAGCTCGGCCGCCCTGCGGGGGCCTCGCTGCAGCTGATAACCTATGTCACAGACCGTGCAGGCCACGATCTCCGCTATGCGATTGACTCCGGCAAACTGCACAGGGAGCTCGGGTGGTCACCCTCGCTCCAGTTTGAAGAGGGAATTGAGAAGACAGTCAAATGGTACCTTGAAAATCGTGAGTGGATGGAGCGTATTACCTCCGGAGATTATAAAAATTATTACGAACAGATGTACAAAATATGAAAGGAATAGTTCTCGCCGGAGGCTCCGGCACTCGTCTCTACCCCATCACAAAAGGGGTTTCAAAGCAATTACTTCCTATATACGATAAGCCTATGGTATATTATCCCATCTCAGTGTTGATGCTAGCAGGCATCCGAGAGATTCTGATAATATCTACACCCTCTGACCTCCCAGGATTCAAACGCCTTCTTGGTGATGGAAGTGACTACGGAGTTCATTTTGAGTATGCCGAACAACCATCGCCAGACGGACTAGCACAAGCATTCATAATAGGAGAGAAGTTTATCGGAAACGATACCGCCTGCCTCGTACTAGGAGACAACATCTTTTACGGACAGAACTTTGGGGGAATGCTAAGGGAGGCTGTTAGAGCAGCAGAAGAGGATGGAGATGCAACAGTTTTTGGATACTGGGTAAACGACCCGGAGAGATATGGAGTAGCCGAATTTGATAATAATGGTAAAGTACTTAGCATAGAAGAGAAACCAAAGGAACCTAAAAGTAATTATGCTGTAGTAGGATTATATTTCTACCCAAACAAAGTTCTAAACGTTGCAAAACAAATCAAGCCCTCCACAAGGGGAGAGCTTGAAATTACAACTGTCAATCAGGAATTCTTAAAAGAAGAAAAGCTGAAAGTTCAAACTTTAGGCCGAGGCTTTGCCTGGCTTGATACCGGAACTCACGACTCACTTTCAGAGGCCTCAAATTTTGTAGAGGTTATAGAGAAACGAACCGGCCTAAAAATCGCCTGTCTTGAGGAGATCGCATTTCACAAAGGATGGATAAGTGAAAATCGGCTTAAAGAGATTGCCCAGCCAATGATTAAAAATACATATGGGCAATACTTGTTAAATCTTATAATGAAATAAACCAATGAAATTTACAAAAACAGATATACCGGATGTAGTTCTCATTGAACCTGTAGTAAGGGGGGACAGTAGAGGCTATTTTATTGAGACCTTCTTGCTTGACAAGTTTCTAAAAGAGGTTACAGATACAACTTTTGTGCAAGAGAATGAGTCCTGTTCCGCATATGGAGTATTAAGAGGACTACATTATCAGCTACCACCTCACGCACAATCTAAATTAGTTAGAGTAGTAAAGGGAAGGATATATGACGTGGCAGTTGATATCAGAAGAAAATCGCCTACTTTCGGGAAATATGTTGGATTTGAACTCTCAGGAGACAATAAAAGGCAACTTTTTATTCCCAGAGGCTTTGCACACGGATTTGTAACCTTAGAAGATAACACAATTGTACAGTACAAAACTGATAACTACTATGCTCCAAATAGTGAGGGAGCAATATTATGGAGCGATGAAGAGTTACATATTGAATGGCCAATAGATTTAAATAGGATTATTATCAGCGAAAAGGATAAAAATAGCCCAATTCTAAGAAACTCAATGTTGTTTAAATAATTTTAATCAACTTGACTGAGCTGTTTCACCACCCTAACAACTCTCTCCAAATCTCCATCTCTCAAACCGG
>CAZPRX010000230.1:0-2589 GCA_964588835.1 uncultured Muribaculaceae bacterium | reverse complement strand
TTTACTTTTGTACCAGTACAAAGATAATAAGAAGGATGCAGAATATTGAAAAAGTGGTTGAAATAAAGAATGTGATTTCTTCACTCCTCAGGAACCTTGAGTCTGTTGAAAAGGGTTACCAAATTGATGAATCTAAATGGGAGGAGATAATGATTCAGGCGGATACCATAAAGGAAAAACTCATATCCATGAGAAGTCATGAGGTAAGAGAGATGATTGCGGTGCTATCTGCAAACGAAGAGATTAAGAAAGTGGTCCAGTCATTTGCTGAGCTTAAGAGAGCTTTCTCAGACCTGCAGCTAAATGTTTCAAAATCAGTAATCCCCATGTCATCCGGACAACCTAAGCCTCTGGAGAGAGATAAGGTTGCCGATAAAAAAGAGCCTCTTCTATACGAAGATGAGGGAGAGGAAATTGAACTCTTTTCAGATGAAGAGATGGAAACCACTATCCTCGATTCTGCACGCAGTTTAAGGCATTCATGGAGAACTGATCTTCCGGGCAGCCATGTAGATGATATTAAAGTTGCAATTACACTTAACGATAAACTATACTACATAAAGGAGCTTTTCAATGGTGATGAGGAGCAGTACAGGCTCAGTATAGACAGATTGAACGAAATGAGGAATCTCAACGAAGCTGTCGATTATATAAGGGGGGCTTTTCCAGAGTGGGATGAGGACTCTCCTGGTGTTTACAGATTTCTTATGATTTTAAGAAGAAGATTCGATGTCTAAACTGATTATAGTTCCCACTCCTATTGGTAATCTTGAAGATATGACATTTCGGGCTGTCAGGGTGCTTCAGGAGGCCGATGTAATTCTTGCAGAGGACACACGCACAAGTTCTGTCCTTTTGAAAAGATACAACATATCAACGAGAATGGAGTCCCATCACAAGTTTAATGAGCACAGAATGGTTGCAGCCGTTGCTGATAGAATTGAGGCGGGACAAACGATTGCACTTATTTCTGATGCAGGAACCCCAGGAATTTCAGACCCGGGATTTCTTCTTTCAAGAGTTTGCAGGGAGAGAGGTATTGAAGTTGAGACTCTTCCAGGCCCTACAGCATTTGTTCCCGCACTTGTTAATTCAGCCATGCCTATGGACCGGTTCTGCTTTGAAGGTTTTTTGCCTTTGAAAAAGGGTCGGCAGACAAGGTTTAGGGAACTTGCAACTGAAAAGAGAACTATGATTTTTTATGAATCCCCTTACAGACTTGTAAAAACACTATCTCAACTAGCAGAGTATATGACAGGAGAGAGAATGGCTGCAGTCTCCCGCGAGTTGTCAAAACTCCATGAAGAGAATAAAAGAGGCACACTCTCTGAACTAGCAGAGTGGTATACAAAGCACGAACCAAGAGGTGAAATCGTTATAGTTGTTGAGGGGGTAAAAGAGTAAATTATTAACATTTTAAAAGAGGTGAGAGATGAGAAAAAAGGGAGAGATGACAAGGTCTTATGCCAGAGGCATGGTGGCCTTGATTTTTTTTGTACTTGCTGTGCAGGTTGCAATTTTTACGATTAAGAGTTACGAAAACAGACATCCGGTCACACAGAGTATGCCGGACGAAAGTATTAAGGAGGAGACTCCTGTTTATACAGGGAGAGTAAAAGAGAGGTCGCCAAACAGATTCTCTTCTGAGAAAAAAGGTGACAAAAAGCGTGTTAGTGCAAAGCCAGATAAGGTTGAAGAGGCCAAAGAGGTCCATGAGCATGAGGGGGACAATCGGGTTAAAGCCGATACATATGTACCGATTGATATTCGCTCAATCACATCCTCTTCCAAATTAGAGCTAAACTCTGCAGATTCAACAGACCTTGTTTCCCTTCCAGGAATAGGGCCATTCTTCGCTTCAAAAATACTTGACTACCGGGAGAGGCTTGGGGGATTTGCTTTTAAAGAGCAGCTTATGGAGGTATACGGAATCGACCAAGATAGGTTCTCAGTATTTGGAGAGAGAATATGGGCAGATACCACGCTGATATCCAGAAAAAAAGTATCAGAAGCAACGCAAGAGGAGCTCTCGGCAAATCCATATATAGGAGCATATGCAGCAAGGGCTATCATTAAGTTCAGAGAGGTTGAGGGGGGTAATACAGTGACACTGGCTGCTCTGGCTGCGAACAGAATAATCAAAGGGGAGCTTGTGAAAATCCTTAAATATTATCTTGAGTGATTAAGGATTTAATATCTTTGTGGTTAACTAACCAAAAAATCATTTTTAAATGAGTATTGTCAAATGTAGCAATGTGGTTAAAAAATTTAACCAGTTCACAGCGCTTGACAGTGTTTCCATTGATGTCCCTGAGGCATCCGTTTTTGGACTTCTCGGCCCCAACGGAGCAGGCAAAACAACACTGATCAGAATTATCAACCAGATAACCATGCCGGATTCCGGAGAGGTTTACTTCAATGGCAGTCCTATTAAGCCTTCAGATATTCATCACATAGGATATCTGCCGGAAGAGAGGGGCCTGTACAAAAAGATGAAGGTAGGAGAGCAGGCGATGTATCTTGCCAGACTAAAGGGGATGAGCCATAGCGAAGCATCGGCAGAGCTAAAAAAATGGTTTGTTAAATTTG
>CAZPRX010000229.1:0-2599 GCA_964588835.1 uncultured Muribaculaceae bacterium | reverse complement strand
AGTGGCAGGGCAGAGGGCTCAGCATCATATTCTACGGCAGGGAGAGGGAACTTGTTGCACTTATTGCAGCAGCAGACAGAATAAAAGAGGGGTCGGCATCAGCAGTTAAAAAACTCAAAAGTATGGGTATTGAGGTGCATATGCTCACCGGTGACAACCCTGTTACTGCAAATGCAATTGCAAAAGAGGCAGGTATTGATAAGTTTTTTGCAAGTGCATTACCATCTGATAAAGAGAATTATATTGTATCTTTACAACAGAAAGGGCTCAAAGTGGCAATGGCCGGAGACGGTATAAATGACTCTCAGGCTCTCTCCAGGGCAGATGTGAGCATTGCAATGGGTAAGGGTACAGATATTGCAATGGATGTCTCGATGATGACCATTATGACAAATGACCTTCAGTTGCTGCCAAGAGCAATAGAGCTCTCCAGGAGCACCGTTCGCCTTATAAGGCAAAATCTCTTCTGGGCCTTTATCTACAATCTAATAGGAATACCCATTGCAGCAGGGCTTCTCTATCCTGTAAACGGAACCCTCCTTAGCCCCATGATAGCAGCGGCAGCAATGGCATTCAGCTCGGTATCGGTAGTTTTGAACAGTCTCAGATTAACAAGGAAATGAAAAAAACAGGGTACAGACTTCTAATCATAGTATTGCTGATTACAGCAATGCTTAGCGGAGTTTGTGCCTCAGCACATAACAACAATAATAATGGTTCAGCCAGCCGTCATATTCTCATAGTAAGCTCATACAGCAATGGTTATGTGTGGTCAGATGATATTATTGATTTCATAGGTGGTGAACTTACTACCAGACACGACCATTATGATGTAAGCGTAGAGCACCTCTCGGCAGAGTACAATCCTGACCCAAATGTCTGGACATACAGGTATAATATTATCACGAGTGCATATAAGGATCATCCGCCGAATCTGCTTGTACTCATTGGAGATGAAGCGTGGCACGCTTATATATATTCCATTAAAAGAGAGACTTTTAAAGATGTTAAAGTGGTTGTAGTTGCAGCAAAGAGTGTAACATTCACAAAAGAGCAGCTTGACAACCCTGATTCTCTCTCGTTTTCAGATATTCAGCCTACAGCTCCACTCCTCAGGGAGATGAACGCCACAGGAGTTCTCAGAGAGCTGAATATGTCCGGCCTTTTTGATGTGGTTGAGGGTATGGTACACCCACTTAAGAGAGTGTATGTTCTCACTGATTACAGAATCCAGGGATTTTATGCAAGATTGCTGGCAAAGAAGGTCCTTGATGAGAGAGGGGAACCGGAGGGTATCTTTATTAAATCTCAGGATGTTTCAACAGACTCATTGTTAAGGATGATTCCTCAGTTTAAAGATTCCAGTGCAATCTTTATCTCATCCTGGTTTACTACAGGATTTGGATTCAGGTACTCACTAAACTACGTCTATTCCCGTATTTCTAAAAGCACAAAACTCCCAATATTTGGAATAGTGGGAAAAGCTGTTGAGAATGGACACTTCACAGGCGGCTACTTCATGCCTGAAAATTTCTGGGGTGAGAGGGCAGTTGAGATGATTGAGAAGGTTGAGAGAAGCGGCTCTACAAGAGGAGTTAAAGTGGAAATCCACACAGATTCGCTGTTTCATATTAATTGGGAAAATGCAAGGAATAAGGAGATTACCCGGCGAAATGTTCCCAAGGGTTCAAAAATTTATGGAAGGCCGTTTGATTATGTTGTTAAATACAAGGAGGAGTTTTTAATAGTAGGAATCATATTCCTTATAATTATAATCTCATCCATATTTGTCTTCAGAAGCTATCTTCAGGTGAGAGCTGCCAGAATAAGACTTATGGACTCTGAGGACAACCTCTTCAAGGCTTTGAGAAAATCTCAGGAGAGCGACAGACTCAAGTCTGCCTTTCTTGCAAACATGAGTCACGAGATACGGACACCGCTCAACTCTATATTAGGATTCTCAGAGCTACTTTCAGAGACATATGATGAAAACGAAAGGAGACAGTACACAAAAATTATATCATCAAGCAGCGATCTGCTGCTTAGACTGATAGACGATATTCTGGACCTGTCTAAGATAGAGGCCGGTACGTATGAATTTGTATTTGAAAGGGTGGATATATGCGAACTCCTTGATGAACTTAACCAAATATTCCAGAATAAAGCTAAGTGTGGGGTTGAGTTTACTGTTGAGTGCAAATTTGATGAGCTTGAGATTTTTGCAGACCGCAAAAGACTATTCCAGGTTCTAACAAACCTGGTAAGTAATTCAATAAAATTTACTGCCAGAGGCTTTATAAAAGTAACAGCAAATGTTGAGGAGTTTGATGGTGAAAGGATGGTTGTGATTGAGGTTGAAGATACCGGAGTAGGTATCCCTAAAGAGAAGATGGACTCAATATTTGATAGGTTTGTAAAACTCAATGACCTGTCTGAAGGAACCGGCCTCGGACTTACCATCTGTAATACAATAATACAGAAACATAAAGGGACAATCGAGGTCAAGTCCCGGTATGGCTCAGGCTCAAAATTTATTGTTAGATTACCTGTCTAAAAATCAGGCCCATCCAAATGGATGGGGGCTCTGTACATGAGCAGC
>CAZPRX010000228.1:0-2616 GCA_964588835.1 uncultured Muribaculaceae bacterium | reverse complement strand
TGCTGCGCAGTTTATACGGCCTTCGGCCGAAAATGGGGATCAGGAGGTTGCGGTGCTGGGTGGGACAAAGTTTGCGGGTTTGGGTGGGACTAACCTCTATAAGCCTGATTGACTATCTGTTGCAAAATATAAAATTGACAAAATCAAAAAAACGCATTTTGTGATTTGCTCAAAATAAGGCCGATGGAGGTTCGTCCCACCCACGCCTGTGGCACCTCTTCTGCCGAACGGCTAACACAGCGAAGCACCTAATATGCTTACCTGCGCAGAAATAATACAGGGTAAGAGAATAACTTAGGAGAAGGGTTGATGGTCATGGATTTGAATAGAAATTGTCAAATAGTTTCAATACCAAGCTCAACAAGATATTTATATGTTAAATCATAATACTCCGGCTTCCTTGTATGATCCTCTACGCTCCCTTCTGGGATGACAATTACCATACCTTGTCTGGCTCTTGTAAGCAATACTCTGTATGCATTTAATTGATATTGTTTCCGTTCTTCTTTTATAATATTTTCCCATTTATTACCTCTAAAAGAATATGATTTCCATCCATTAGGTGTAAATCTCAAATCGCCATCCCACGTAACGCATGCCCAATCAAGCTCTAGACCTTGAACATCAAATTCTGTGGCAACTGCTTCTAAGAAAAAGGACGATCTAACATCATCTTTGTTATCCAAAAACCAATGTATTGGATCTACAGGAGATTTGACATCAATTGCGAGCGGTTTTAACCTTTCGGCCTGTGAAGATACTACAATTCCGTAGCGCTCGCTGCCTCTTGCCTTGGATTTCAACCACTGCTTCGCCTTTGACAAATCTCTTGTCACAACAATGGGGTATTTACATTTAAGTTGCGCATATAGTTCTTTTGCTTTATCGCGATCAATGTCAAGCAAATATTTGACAAATTGAGATAGTTTTTCAGATCTAAATGATCTCATTGAAACAGACAAATGAAGATCTTCTTTGTAAGTTACGCTACAAGTTTGCTCCAATGATTTTATAGTTTCATCGGCACTATACTCAGAATCAGTTAAGTTTGGTGAGATGTAAACATTCCAATCTTTATACATTGACTTAATTGCATCTAACCATTCAGAAATGCCTGCCTCTCCTGTATTGATTTCTTGACCACCACCAACGAGACATACTATAACGGCCCAGTCTGAATGTCTATCCAAACACGAAATCAGAAACTCCGGTTCTGAATAATTAAAGTCTGAATGCCCCTTTTTATTTTTCATGAACTTAATCGTCATCTCTTTATTCCATGCTCTTTGTGCTTCGTCGAAGATTGCAACATGATCATAAGGAGCATCCTCTTTTCTAACATATTCGTCTCTATAATGATGTATATTTTGTATAAAAGACTTTACCGGTTGTCTAGCTTCACTTAGTGTAATCTTAACTCCCTTTTCGCGCTCACGTTTTACTTTGTCTCTTGTTAAGGCTTCCTGCAATATTGCAACGAGAGGACCGTTTCCGGATAGGTAAACGCTTGAATGACCACCTTCTTTTTCCATATGCATGGTGGCAATGTTCAAGCCAACAAGCGTCTTTCCAGCACCTGGAACGCCTGTTACAAAGCAAATCGATTTTTTCTTATAAAATTTTGATTCTTCAATTATATTCGCGATTGAATTTGTTGTACTTGTAAGATTAATGGCCCCAGCATCACCTCTTGTTATTTCTTTGACGGTATGATTATTATACAACGAAATCGCTGCTTCAATAATCGTAGGTGTTGGATGATAAGCTCCAGCAGCGTAATCTTCGCCAAGAATATGAATATTAGATTCGTGAAAGAATTCAAGAGACCTTTGAATTACGTCTCTTATTCCATTTCTATTAGTTTTGACTGGATATGCTAGATTATCGTTATGATAATTAGTTGTAATAATTGGGTAAGTGCAATCTGCCTCTGTTGCTATTAGAACTGGTACTACAAAAGTTTTATGGCTTGGCTTGTGAAAGTTTTTTAGATCTAACGCATAATCCCAAACTTGCTCTATATCGTAATGAAGAAATTTATTTTGCCCAACTTTAAATTCTAAGACAAAAACTAAATCTTTAATAATTAAAATTACATCTACTCGTTTACCCATCCTCGGGATTGAGAACTCAAAGAAAATATGACCACTCAATCTTTCCAAAGATTTTTTTAAAATTTCAATCTCTTCTTTCCATGCCAAGTTTTGGTAAAACGTAGAATCAAATCTATTTTCAATTGTAATTTTTCCAATTATTTCTTCAGATGATCTTCCTAGAAACTCTTCAATTGAAGAGGAGTAGTATGAATTCAGCATAATTAATTATTAAAAAGACCTACAAATCTAACTATTTCTTTTAGCAGATAATGAAAATTAATAACTGGATTGTTTTATTGTCTATAAACAAAATTACAATTTAAATTTCTAATTCAATCCATATCCATCCACCCTCACCCATACTTTTTTGCCTCTCACCTACATCTTCTGCTACATTTGCAAAATATTAATTATACCCAGTTATGAAAGAGAAATACCTGAAGTTTTTGGCTGTGACGTTTTTTGCAAGTGGGGTGTGGGATACGGTTGCGGGGTTTTTGTATATATTTTGTATCGGGAC
>CAZPRX010000227.1:0-2618 GCA_964588835.1 uncultured Muribaculaceae bacterium | reverse complement strand
ATTTTTGCAACAGACAACCTCCACGTAAGAATCTTCCTGGGAGTAGTAGCAATAGCCGTAACAATTCATCTGCTAATAAAGAAAACCAAATATTAGTCGAAATTATTTCCAACAAACTCACTCTTAATTTGCGTGTTACAGTCACGCAAACTCTGACCGCCTACTGAAGATTTAAATGGTGCTGCGCAGTTTATACGGCCTTCGGCCGGATTGTGGGCTCCGGTGTTGGGTGGGACGAACCTCCATCAACCTCGTAATGAGCTAATTGCAAAACACAATTTATTGATATTGAGAGATTTGCGTTTTGCAACACCCTCCCCAGCGAATGAAATGAGCGAGGAGGAATCGTGGAGGGTGAAATGTACCTGGGAAACTTTAGAAATAGTAATTGCCGGTTATTTCTATCAGCTAAGGAATAACCGACAATAATAAAAGAGACTAACCCAAATTACTTTAGGTTAGCCTCCACCACTTAACTAATAACAAATAATCACTCAAAAAAATGAGCAGGACTTACAACAGCTCCTTTACAGCAGCTATTGCCAAGTCATAGTTTGGCTCGTCCAGAATGTCTTTGGTTATCTCCTTGTACTTCACCACTCCGTTCTTGTCAATAACCACAACACCTCTGGCAAGCAGTTGGTTCTCCTTTACCAGGAATCCATACTCAAGACCAAACTTTGAGAATTTGAAGTCAGAGAGAGTATGAATGTTGTTTATGCCTTCAGCGGCACAAAATCTTCCAAGAGCAAACGGTAAATCCTTTGACATTGTAAGGATCACAACATCACCTGAAAGTTCAGTCGCTCTTTTGTTAAATGTACGTGTCTGTGCAGCACAAACACCGGTGTCAATTGATGGGAAAACACTTACAACCACTACCTTACCCTTGAAGTCAGATAGTTTAACATCCTTTAAAGTGTTATCAGATGCTACTATTTCAGGTGCGTTATCACCCGGTTTAATCTGATTTCCAAGCAATGTCAGCGGGTTTCCCTTGGCTGCAAAAATTCCATTTGATTCGATTGATGCAAGATCTTTCATAAAATTTCTATATTTATTATAATATGTTTCTGTTCTTGATTTAAAAACATAGAATACTCAATTTTGTTTAAATTTGTCAAAATAATTATAGAAAAATGAAGATTCAAATCAGAAAACGGCTTTTAATTGCAGCACTGGCATTAACAGCCTTCGGAGGGTCCATCTCCTCTTGCGATATTGAAGAGCTTTCTGAAAGGACAAAACTTTTCAATTACGTTAGCGAGACCATGCATGACGTCTACTTCTGGTATAAAGATATCCCTGAAAACATTAGTCAGATTACATCCATAGATGTCTACAATTACTTTGACAAACACCTTGTTGCTCAGGACAGATGGTCGTGGATGATGACCGGCGAAGAGTTTCTGAACGACAATGCAGGAATATCTACAAGCTATGGAGTCTCTTATGCACAGGCTATTGATCACTATAACGATTACTCAATACGTGTCAGATATGTCCATCCCAATACTCCTTTGTCTGAAAAAGGGGTTAAGCGCGGCTGGACGCTTACTCATCTGAACAATACTCCTGTTATGGATCTTGTCAGAAACAACACTTTTGAAACAGAGATGGCCAAAACCACAAACAGCTTTACGTTCAGGGATAATACAAACACAGTTCATACTTTTACAGCTTCATCAAGAGTAATCAACACCCGTTCGTACCTTGTCAGAGAGGTCTACACCTCAGCAAACTTCCCCGGCCTGCAGGCACCGGTTGGGTATTTTCATTACCTAACATTTAATGCTCACATGCTGGAGGATATTGATGACGCTATGGCTATGTTTAAATCTGCTGGTATAAAAGAGTTAATCCTTGACCTTCGATACAACGGAGGTGGTGATGGCAGGGCTACAGAGCTTCTCTCTAACTATATTGCACCAGCCTCCGCTGACGGAAAGCTTGTTGCAAAGAGAAAGCACAACGACAAATACTCCTCATTGGACACTAAAACCGAGAGTATGACCATTATCAAAAGAATTGCCGGCTCGCTCAATCTTGAAAGATTGTATGTTCTGGGCAGCAAAGGGACAGCATCTGCAAGTGAGGTTATAATTAACGGATTTCAACCACTTATGGAGGTGGTTTTTGTAGGCAGACAAACATATGGTAAGCCAAATGGAATGTACGTAATCTCCTATCCGGAAAATAACTACACAAATCCTCAATACATATTCCTTCCCATTGCCTTCTTTACTGTAAATATAGCTAACGAAGGAGATTATCTAAATGGTATTGTGCCCGACCACTCCCGCCCGGATGACCTTTACCACGAATTCGGCATAAATGAAGATTGGGTTAAGGCGTGCCTTACACATTCGGCAACCGGGGCATTCCCTCCACTTCCTCCTGCCGGTTCACCTGCCATTTATAAAGGGGAGCAGTTTAGAATTCCTATAGATAGTGAATCACCTAATTACGGCAGATACACTTTTATTAAAAGCCGATAGTGGTTCTAAAAACCATTCAGCTTCAGATAAACAGTCGGGAGCAGCAGAAGGAAACCTACGACTATCAGCAACATAATAAATGGAAAAACCCATTTAAACCATTTTGCATAAGGGATTCTT
>CAZPRX010000226.1:0-2625 GCA_964588835.1 uncultured Muribaculaceae bacterium | reverse complement strand
GGAAAACGGAATGTTTAGTAAGTCTGAAAAAGGTGCCGAGGTTCCTGTTGTACCTTTTCGCAGAGAGTCTAACTTAGATTTAATTAAGCCATCTGCCAATTCTGTAATGGCCGGAGTAATGATAGATATGTATAAATTAACGGGAGAAGAGAGATATATCCAAATTGCCCGTCAGCAAATCGGTAATATATTACCCTCAATAGACTATTCCGGCCCTCTGCTATCTAGCTGGGCACATAAAATAATGGAATACGGGCTACTTTTTGAAGAGAAGTGAACTATCTCCATAGCTTAAAAATCTAAAATTATTTTCAATGGCGTAATTATATACGTCCCTCCATCTCTCCCCAATAAATGCTGCTATAAGAAGAAGCAAAGTGCTGGCAGGTTGGTGAAAATTTGTTATCAATGCATCGACTAGCCTGAATTTATAACCAGGTACTATAATAATACGTGTCCGGCACTCCAGTTTATCCATTTGATTACTCTCCATCCACTCGCACAAAGCATTAATTGAATCTAAAGCAGATTGATTGTAAGGTCTTGTATATGGATCCCACTGCTCAACATCAACCGGTTTATCACCCTCCAAGCATCTTATACCTATATAATATAAACTTTCCAAAGTCCTGGCAGATGTAGTTCCCACAGAGATTACACATTTTTTACCAATACTAATCTTTAATGCCTTTAAGAACGAAAGAGTCACAGAGAACGGCTCAGAATGCATGGGGTGATCTTTTATTAACTCTGTTTTTACCGGCTTAAATGTTCCGGTACCCACATGCAAAGAGAGTTCATCTCTTATTATCCCTTTTTCATCAAGGGCTTTGAGTACATTTTCTGTAAAGTGTAAACCAGCTGTAGGAGCTGCAACAGATCCCCTGTATTTTGCGTATAAAGTCTGATAACGCTCTATATCAGAATCCTCTGTCTCTCTGTTTAAATAAGGAGGGATAGGGACTTTTCCACATAACTCCATAATTTGAGCAAATGACAACCCGCCATCCCATGAAAATTTTACAATTGATGTTTCACCATTGTTCGCAACTCTTTTTGCTTTCAAATTATACTTTAAAAGCTCACTGTGGCCCGAAGCATCAAAAAGTAAATCTTCCTCTTTCCACTTTTTACTGTTACCTATTACGCATGTCCATATACAACTGTCTGTTGCTTCAAAAGAGCGTGCATAATCAGAAGGAGAGTGTGGCTCTATACAGAATACTTCAATATGAGCTCCACTTGATTTCTTAAAAAACAACCTGGCAGGTACAACCTTTGTGTTGTTAAAAACCATAAATGAATCATCAGGAATTTGCTGCGCGAGATTTGAAAATTTGGACTCACTAATAAGATTGTCTTTAAATATTAAAATAGCTGAGTCATCTCTGTTAGGTAACGGATATTTTGCAATTTTTTCTTCGGGTAAAAAATATGTAAAATCTTGAATCTTGATTTTAGGCTCCACAATCGATTATTTTTTGCAAAGCTATATAATTATAGGTTGAGTTAAAAATAGTTGAAATTTGGACATTTGTTTACATATGTAATACACATAAGTAAACTTATTAATCCACTTTTGTTATCACTGTATTTGATGGACGAGGATATTTGTAAACCAATAACTAAAAGGTTGATAGACAATGTTTATCATTGGTTTTTAGCGTTATTATATAGCACGTTATCAGTCATTTACGTGGTTTAAATCAAGTTAAATTTTAGTTGATTATTGTAATAATATGTAAAATCCTTCGTTAAATAGGGTTAAATAGCTAATGTTATTTACTTATATCATTGTATATCTGTTATTTAATGCTCTTCATATATATAAATACTACAAATTTATAAGATTTTTACATGGAATGGCTAAATCATTGTTTTATCAAACTTTAACTAAATCTTACCATATCATGGTTACAATTGTATCGTACAATATAATTACTTTTGTAAACTATAAAATTATTACATTTGTAGAAGTTAGAGTTTACAATTATGAAGAACCGTTTACAGCAATTTTTAGAGGTTGAGCAGCTGTCTCCTGCACGACTTGCGGACGTTCTGGGAATCCAGAGATCTGGTCTCTCACATATTTTATCTGGCAGGAATAAACCGGGATTTGATTTTATACAGAAACTTCTGACAAAGTTCCCTACTCTGAGTGCGGAATGGTTGATCACAGGCAAAGGAAAAATGTATAAAGAGCATAATTTACCAAATATCCCATCCGAGCCAAAAGAGTTGTTTGAAAATAATGAAGACTTAACTATTGATAATGAAGACGATATATCAGTTTTTGATATTCCTCAACTCACTGAGAATCGGATAAACAGTTCGAATCAGGATGATAGCCGTAAAAAAAAGATTCTAAAACGGGTATTGCTAATCTATTCAGATAACTCTTTTGAAGATTTTACTCCAGGTAAAATTGGCTAAGAGGGTTTATAATTTATATCTTTGTAGAAATATTCAGAAGATGTTCCGTTTACTTTTTAAACCCTTGCTTTTTTCTTTCTCACCGGAAACTGCACATAATATTGTAGCAAGGCTACTTCTTATTCTCTCTTTCATCCCCTTTTCAAAATATATTGTAAGGTTATTTTTCTGCTCTTCCCATCCTACTCTTGA
>CAZPRX010000225.1:0-2642 GCA_964588835.1 uncultured Muribaculaceae bacterium | reverse complement strand
CGTGAAGAGCGATTACCTCCGGCTCGGTCATAATCAGATGATTTCTGTTAAGATCCATTCCGTTAGAATTCCTTCTTTCATTCTTCTCAGACCCGTCGGGATTGACCTGAGGAACAAGTACCAGATCTATCCTGTCAAAGAGGCAGGCATACTCATCCTTTACAAGCTCCCTAGCCAGCAGAAGTGCACCCTCCTTGCCGGATTGCTCATTCCCATGCTGCTGAGCGTGTATCAGAACCTTGATTTTTGACTTATCTGCATCTGTTCCGGATTTTGAAAAGTGAAGTGCAATAATCTCTCTTCCCTCAAAAGACCGTCCGATTATCTCTCTCTTTACCAGAGCTGACCCTCTCTCCAGTTCTCCCGATATTTTCATCAGCTCACCATATGAAGTGGGCTGGGCCAATAGAGATACAGAAAATAATACCATCGCCAGAAGTACAATATTCTTCATAGTTTGAACCTGTTATTTTTTAAAAACCGTTAAGTTGCATATAGACTGTAGGCATGAGAAGAATAAGACCTACAATCATAAAAAAGAGCAATATTTTCCAAAACCATTTTATCCACACCTCATAGGGTATTCTTGCTATGCCCAGCGCACCAATAAGGACCGCTGATGTTGGTGTAATCATATTGGTAAAGCCGTCTCCAAACTGGAAAGCCATAACCGTTGCCTGCCTTGACAGACCAATTACATCAGAAAACGGAGCCATTATAGGCATCGTGAGAGCTGCCTTCGCAGATCCTGAAGGGATAAATATATTTATACAGGTCTGGATGAAATACATTATAGAAACAGTTGCCCCCTCTCCTGTCCCCTCCATTATTGAAGAGAGAGAGTAAAGAATAGTATCCATAATCCTTCCTGCTGTGAGTATCTCAATAATCCCCCCGGCAAGACCAACAATAAGAGCTGCAGTGAGAATATCCTTTGCACCTGCTATAAACTCCTTTGCTATGCCGTTTGCTCCTGCTCCCATTGAAAAGCCGGATATAATTCCCATGGCAAGGAATAAAGCCGATATCTCTGTTAAGTACCATCCGTAGCCCAGAACTCCAATTACAAGGAATATTATTGTAAAGGCAAGTATATTGAGGATAAAAAAGAGATAAGATTTGCGAAGTGTATAATAACCGGTAAGAGCAAAGAGTACTCCTAAAACAGGAATAGCAACAAATGTGATATCTGCACCTCCCAGGCTTATAGTGGTTTTTGGATGTAGATAAGAGAAAATCCCCAGTGCAGCAGTGACCATTATGTACATAATCCATGCTGATGCGGGTGTTTTTTGTGCAAAATCCACCTTTACTGCTTCAGACTCTCTCTCTCTCCAGTAGGCATCAAGTTCATACATTGGTGATAGCTTAGGATTTTTCTTTACTCTTGCTGCATAAACCAAGGTAATTGCAATGATAAGTGCAGTAAAAATCATCCAGACAACCAGCCTGTATTCAAACCCCGAGAAGAGCTGAAGGCCGGACAAACCCTGGGCAATTCCTATGGTAAAAGGGTTGATGATGGCTCCGGAGAAACCAATATGAGCTGCAACATATACCATAAGTATTCCTGTAATAGAGTCGTAGCCCATAGAAATTGCCAGAGGAACAAAAATAATGACAAATGCAAGGGTCTCCTCACTCATCCCAAAAATTGCTCCAAAAAGACTGAATATCAACATTGAGAAAACAATAACAAGATTATTTACTCCAATCTTTTTCAATATCCTCCTTTTTTCAAGAGTTCCGGTTTTTTCAAGAAATGATAATATTCCAAAATCAATAGCTCTGCTGCTGTTCATTATCTGAAAAGCACCTCCAATTATCAGGACGAAAGCAATTATACCCGCCTGTTTTTTAAAACCCTCCAGAAGCGACCCAAAGATTTGCCAGGTTTGCGGAGATGAATCCACCACGCGATATGAATCATTTACAATCACATCTCTGGTAACTCCGTTTACCTCTCTCTTTTCATACTGAAACTCCCCAGCCGGAACAAACCAGGAGAGAATCCCACAAAATATTATCAATGAAAAGATTATAACGAATGTATGCGGTATTTTTGACAGACGGGCCATTTTTTCAAGAATTAAAGCTTATAAATATCTCCGGGATTAAGAACGGTAAGTTTGAAACTGGATACATCTCCATTGCTGTTTACTGCTTTATATGGTTCAAACAGCATTGCCTTGTTGTCTCCAATTACCTCAATAGTATTATCGGATTTTACAACGATTGCAGTCTCTTCGTCAATTCCAATTCCTCTTAAGCCTGGATTATCCATCAGAACAGATATTAGTCTGATTTGCCTTTTCCTTTTAAGGAAATGCTGATCAACCACAATGTTTTCCAGGAAACCAAAGCCCTTTGCAGTAATTACATCACCCTTTTCTATTGTGTTAAATACCTGAGAGTTTGTAGTATCACTTTTCTGTTCGCCTGTAAGCATAACTCTGCTCATTATTGCTGCACCTGCACTCGTTCCGCTTACAACCCCTCCGTTCTTATATATCTCCCTGATTCTCTCAAGAAATTTTGTACCCTCCAGATAATCACTAAGAACAACCTGATCTCCACCTGAGAAAAAGATTGCTGTTACACCATCAAGTTTAGCAAGACTTGACGGAGAATCTATACTGTCC
>CAZPRX010000224.1:0-2653 GCA_964588835.1 uncultured Muribaculaceae bacterium | reverse complement strand
GAAGCTGCCCACCCTTCTCCACTTGCAAGAGGGGCATTTTTTGGATGTAAACACTTCTCAAAAGCTAATAAATATCTTGAGACTGCAGGAGTAAAACCTATTGACTGGAAATTATAATTAATATCCCCTGGAACCAAATATACCAGTCCCGATTCTTACAAGGGTGCTCCCCTCCTCAACCGCAATTTGGTAATCTCCGGACATACCCATTGATATTTCACAAAATTCAGGATCTTTTGAAAACAATTCGGATTTAAGAGAGTCAAAGGATTGCTTAAGCAAAACAAATTCCTCTCTAACTCTTTTATAATCATCAGTAAAAGAGGCCATACCCATCACTCCCTTGATTTTGATATTACCACAACTTAAAGCAAACTCTGCTGCTGAAAATATTTCCTCTGGTGAAAAACCCTGTTTACTCTCTTCACCTGATATGTGTAATTGTAGTAAGACTGAGGGTATTACACCTCTCTTTGAAGCCTCTTTTGATAGCTCCCCTATCAATTTCACAGAATCAACAGAATGTATAAGATGAACCTTATCAACAATCATTTTTATCTTGTTCGACTGTAGTCTGCCAATAAAATGCCATCTTATATCAGCAGGTAATCTCTCCATTTTTCCGGAAAGCTCTTGAGGTCTGTTCTCACCAAAATCTCTCTGACCTGCATTATATGCCTCCATGATTAATTCATCAGGCATAAATTTGGAAACTGCCACCAACTTTGTGGTTGACGGCAGCTCTTTTAGGATATTTTGTATGTTGTTTTTTACAATCACTTTTTGTTTTTCAGTTGTTGTTGCTGAGCCTTATATGCTGAATCAAGTCTCTCCTGAAATTTTGATTTTTTCTTAGGCTGTGCAGCCTTCTCTTTAAGTTTTGCGTATATCTTATCCTCATCAACAAAAAACTTCCTTATTGCCCACGTTTGAATCATTGTGATCAAGTTTGAAAGAAGATAGTAATAACTCAATCCGCTTGAAAAATTGTTTCCCAGGAAGAGGAGGAAAAGAGGCATGAAATATAACGTCATGTACTTCATTCCGGCCATTTGCGGACCAGAATTCATCTGGTCAATATTCATCCTTGAGTAGAAGTAAGTAGATGCAGCCATCAATAGCGCAAAAAGGCTTAAGTGGTCCCCAAAAAGAGGAATAGTGAAGCCAAAGTCAAGGATGGAATCATAAGTACTCAAGTCTTTCGCCCATAGGAAACTCTCTTGTCTAAGCTCAAAAGATGAAGGAAAAAATCTGAACATAGCAAAGAGAATCGGGAACTGAAGCAACATCGGCAGACATCCGCCAAACATGCTTACCCCGGTTTTGCTATATAAAGCCATTGTCTCCTGCTGCTTTTTCATTGCATCCTCACTCTTAGGATACTTAGCACTTATTTTGTCTATCTCTGGCTTAAGCACTCTCATCTTTGCAGATGAGATGTAAGACTTAAATGTAAGAGGTGATATAACAAGCTTAATAAGCAATGTGAGAATAAGAATAATTAAGCCGAAGTTTCCTATAAATTTACTCAGGAAATCAAAGACCGTAATAATTATATATCTGTTAATCCAACCTATAATCCATCCTCCCAAAGGTACAATCTTTTCAAAACCCTTATCGTAAGACTTAAGAGTCTTAAAGTGATTTGGTCCCAGATACAGATTGAGAGGCATTGATGCTTCGTCACCTTCTGAATACGGGACCTGCATGAATGCTTCGCAGCGCATAAGTGTATTGTCTGGATCTCCTTCAGGCAAGAAAGCATAGCTCATTCTCGCGTTGCCAAAACTGTTTTCCGCAACCAAAATTGCCGAGAAAAACTGCTGCTGGAATGCAACCCACTCCACCTTTGTCCTAACTTCCTCTTCTGACGTATCCTTCCTTAGACCTAGGTCTTCCACACTATTTACGTTAGGAAACTTATAAACTACTGTTGAATAGTTCTTCTCGTTATCATAACCCTTTTCAAGCCTTGGCATATCAAGTCTCCACAATAAATCAGCAGAAGTGACATTCCTTGGAATAAGTCCCTCCATCCCCTTGAATGTTACATCAAGTGAGAGCATATAACTATCTGAAGGAAGAGTATATCTGTATTGAATAAAGGATGCTGTATCAATATACAGTCTGTATATTAAAGATGTGTCACCACTCTCTGCCAGCTCAAACGCAAACTTGTCTGTTTGAATATCCTGTCCGGCAAAAATCCTTAAAGATAAATCACCTGAATTCTCCCTTATAAGAACCAGTTCTTGTTTATCATGAGTTGTGAAATTCTTTATAGTTGCTTTGTGTGGCTGAGCACCTACATTTGAGAAAACAACTCTGATTTTTTCATTCTCAAGAGTATTAAAAGACTCCTCACTTCTGCTTGCTTTAATTAGCATTGAGTCTTTGTAAGGTGATTCAGAAAGACTGGTATCTGACTTTAGCTGGTCTACGATTATAAGTGAATCGCTTTGAACTGCCCCAGTGGGTTCATTGCTGATAACAGATGAAGTATCAACACTTTTCTGTTCAGTAGTTTGCTCCTGTAGTGTCTTGGAATTATACCAGCTGAAAGCAATTAAAATGACTCCTATGAGAACGAAGCCAAGAATGGAATTTTTGTTCATTATAAAATTTACTCCTGTTGGTTGTCAATAACTTTTAT
>CAZPRX010000223.1:0-2661 GCA_964588835.1 uncultured Muribaculaceae bacterium | reverse complement strand
GCCAACTGCGTTAATTTCATTTAAAGAGGTAAGTACACCAAGGTTCTTGTCAACAAGAATGTCTAGAACTTTTTTAATTCCCTCTGTGTGGTTTGGTATTGGAGATTCAGCTTCGAACTTATCCCTACCGTCCACTCTGTGTGAAAGGATTCCCATATCAAGTCCTATTCTCTCTACAAGGCCTTTTGCCAAGAGCTTGAATTGTGTTTCACTTTGCATGTCAAGCACCTGGTACTTAAGGGATGAACTCCCGCAGTTCAATACTAGAATTATCATTACTATTAAAATTTATGAATTTGTATAAATATCCTCTAAAAACGTACAAATATAATCACAAATGGCTCATTTTGGTTATAAATTGTCATATATTTCATCAATTTAATTAAATAAATGAGCAGGAAATATCCGTTATTAAAAGCGTCTCTCTCCTACCTGGCAGGTTTAACATTTGCTACGTATGCATGTCCAGATACTGACTTGCTTATTGTAGTAGTTTCTACTGCTATGATTACTTCATTAATAGCTTTTTATCTTCATTATTGCAAAGGCAATCAATATAAAGATAAGGTAAACGAGAAAATAATTCAGGCAATTCTTTTACTCTCCTTCTTCTTACTTGCTCAACTAAACCTATGTTTAAGCGGATACTATTACAAAATTACAAAAATAAGTTCAATTCCCTCCGGTAAAATTAAACATACGCAACTGATCATCGACAAGGTCATAAAATTTGATGAAAGAAGTACTACAATAAATGCAAAGGTTTTAAATTTTAATGAAAACGTGAGATTAAGAATCAACGAGTTTATTCCAAATATTGGTGCAGGGGATACTCTGTTCGGTACATTCTATTTCTATCCACTAACAAAAGATTCTACAAACATTAAATTTGTCAAATACATGGCATTAAATGAGATATACACTTTTGGATATACATATCCAGATTTATTCAACTTCAAAAAATGTAATGGAGGGAGAGGCTCGAATATTATAAATAAAATTAAAATTAAATATGTTAATACTATAAAATCAAAAATATTAAATAATGAACACGCATCTTTAATTATTGCATTGACAACAGGCTATAAAGGAGAGATGGAAAAAGAGACTGCCAGGGCATTCTCTAAATCAGGATCGATGCATTTAATGGCTGTATCAGGGTTACATGTTGGTTATATTCATATATTTCTAACATCCCTTTTTTACATTTTTGGCAATACTAAATGGGTCAAAAAAGGAAGAAGTGTATTCATCCTTTTCGCTATTTGGTTTTACGCACTTTTCACAGGGTTTACACCAAGTATAATCCGAGCCTCAATTATGATTAGCTCTCTGGAAATCTCAAAATTATCAGGAAGAAATAATAAAAGTCTTAACTCTTTAGCTTTTGCTTTCCTGATTATTTGTGTTTTAAATCCGGAATCGTTTTTTAGCGCAGGATTCCGGCTCTCGTTTATGGCTACTTTATCAATTATTTTAATTCACCCAAAACTTTATAATTTATGTAGATTTAATGGAAGATTAGAAAACTATATATGGAGTAGCACTTCTCTTTCAATTAGTTGTCAGTTAGGAACACTACCATTGACAATTGGGTACTTTGGTTATATGCCTGTTTACTTTATGTTATGCAATCTGCTTGCAATTCCATTATGTGCATTAATAATTATATCAACGGCAGTATTAACAAGCCTGTCCGGAACTGCATTATGTGAAATTATTATGCCCTTTCTTGAATTTCTTTGCAGAATGTTACTATGGGTTGTAAAAACAGTTGAGTCATT
This sequence comes from uncultured Muribaculaceae bacterium, assembly GCA_964588835.1. GTDB lineage: Bacteria > Bacteroidota > Bacteroidia > Bacteroidales > UBA932 > Bact-08. The sequence continues at coordinate 877 of CAZPRX010000223.1, read as the reverse complement.
ACCTTATGCAACTATTGAATTCAGATAGTTGTAGCAATTAACACAACTGAAATAATTGCAACGGCAACTCCAATCCATTGACGATTAGAGAATTTCTCTTTAAAGAATAAAACTCCGGAAAGAGCAGTAAGCATTACAACGGATGCATTGTGAACCGGGAATACAACTGATCCACCCATCAATCCAACATTAACTAAAATCATCTTGGAAACTAAAAAATTAAAAACTCCCATTATTGAACCCCATAAAAGAGGTTTTAACGTAAGTTCTGAATTACTTCCTCTTTTTCTTAGATCATAGATTACAGATAGTATACCAATAATTGAAGCGGTAGCGAAGATACCCATCAGGAAAAGTTCTTGCGGAGTCTCCTCGTTAATAAACTTTTTATTAACAACTTCCATTGATGCGTCAATAAGACCTGAAACAAGAAAAACAGAAAATGGAAGATATAGAGCTTTTAAACCCACTTTTTCGTTTTTTCCGTTAAAAAGGATTAGAATAAATGAAGTAATTGCAAGTAAAATACCAAAAATCTTCAAAACAAGTCCATCTGTTTGATTTAAATAAACCATTCCAACTAATACTGGAATCACAACAGACATTTTATTGAGAGCAGTTGTTATTCCGATTCCTGCTTTTATAGTTGAAAAGGACATTAAAACAAATGAAAAAATAAATAGGAATCCAACCCATAAGGAAGAGATAATAAGGGGCTGATTCATTGATAAAAGAGCATGAGATAATGGTTTATCATGAAATAGTGCAGTCAAAAGAAAAGCAACAATATAATTTATTGTTATAGCCTGATATTTATTTAAATTTTTTGAGTTAACAACCTTAAGAGAGAGGAACATCCCTATGGCAAAAAGTATGT
>CAZPRX010000222.1:0-2666 GCA_964588835.1 uncultured Muribaculaceae bacterium | reverse complement strand
CCGGAAATTTTAGAAGTTCCTTTATATTACGAGAGATTTCTTGCATACATTTCACCATCGGATGAACTCTACTCTTCCGAGTATGTTGACGCCGCAAAGCTTGATTACTCTAGGATGTGGATACTGGAGGAGGGTCACTGCTTCAGAGATCAGATCCTGAACATTTGCCACAGAAATCTTAACTCATTCCAGCAGTATGAGGCGGGGAGTATAGAGACTCTTATTAATGTAGTAGATGAGAATGGTGGTTTTACCATCTTTCCGGAGCTGCACCTCCCTATGCTCTCACCGGAGCAGCATAAGAATGTGAGGCCATTTTCCGGAGACGAACCAAGAAGGGAGATCTCTCTGGTGTTCAGGACGGATTTTGTTAAAGAGAAGCTCCTGAATACAATTGTAGCTGCAATAAAAAGCATTATTCCTCAGAACATGATAGACAGCAGGCTTGCAAAAATGAGGGTTAAACTGTAGTTTTTAGTTATTACAAATAATATGGGTTTATTACTTACATATCTTTTTCTTGCACTCGGAGTATCCTTTTTGTGCTCAGTAATGGAGGCGGTTCTATTGTCAACTCCTGTCTCTTTTATCAATATGAAAGAGAATCAGGGGGTAAAATCTGCGGCTGTTTTTAAAAAGCTAAAGCAGAACATTGACAGACCGATTTCAGCAATTCTTACTCTAAATACTATAGCTCACACAGTAGGCGCAGCCGGAGTAGGTGCTCAGGCAGTTGCAATATTTGGTGAGGCCTATTTTGGATTAATCTCTGCTGTCTTAACGCTGCTTATCCTTATTCTCTCAGAAATAGTTCCTAAAACTCTGGGAGCATATTACTGGAAGCAGATAGCAATGGCTGCGGGGGTGATAATTCAGTGGATGATTTATGTTACATGGCCATTGGTAATTGTATCTGAGTTTATGACTAAACTCATTTCCAGCAAGTCAAAAGATGAGGCAACAGTCAGTCGTGAGGAGGTGAGTGCAATGGTAGATATAGGAACGGAGGAGGGTACCTTCGCTACCACGGAGAACAGGATTATCCAAAACCTTATTAAACTACGAAGTGTTAAGGCCGAGGATGTGATGACCCCCAGGGTGGTTGTGGCAACAGCCCCTGAAGAGATGAAGATGAGTGATTTTCCTATGAATAAACACTATCTCCACTTTTCAAGAATACCGGTTTACTCAGGAAATCAAGAGAATATAACAGGGTTTGTTTACAGACAGGATGTTTTTGAAAATCTGGCAAATGACAGATTCGACAGGACTCTGGGTGAGGTGAAGAAGCCCATTATGATTGCCCCGAACATGCAGCCCCTAACCGTTCTATGGGAGAGGTTGCTTGCCGAGAAGACACACATCTCTCTTATTGTGGATGAATACGGCGGCTTCGAGGGTATAGTTACCCTTGAGGATATAATTGAGACCATTCTCGGCCTTGAAATTATGGATGAACGCGATGTTGCTGCGGATATGCAGCAGTATGCACGCGAAAGGTGGCAAGAGCGGGTCGAGAAATACAAACATCTCTAGCCGCCCTTCTAGCAACTATTCCAGCAACTATTCCAGCTCTTTTAGCAGGTTCTGTGCAAGCTTTCTGAATGCAATAGTGTCCGGACGGTTTTCGTCTGTAAGAGTGAGAGGCTCTCCCGAGTCACCGCTCTCCCTGATGCTTTGTACTATAGGAATCTGTCCCAGCAGAGGGATATCAAACTTAAGCGCCATTCTTTTGCCGCCCTCTTTTCCAAAGATGTAGTACTTATTATCCGGCAGTTCCTCAGGTGTAAACCACGCCATGTTTTCTACCAGGCCAAGAATCGGTTTGTTAATATCTTTCTGTCTGAACATGTTTACCCCCTTTTCAACATCCGCAAGTGCAACGGCCTGGGGTGTGCTCACGATAATTGCTCCTGAAAGAGGAATGTCGTGTACCAGCGAGATGTGGATATCACCTGTTCCAGGAGGAAGGTCCACAAACAGGAAATCCAACTCTCCCCATTTAACCTGAAGAATCATCTGCTTAAGAGCATTGCTTGCCATGGGGCCTCTCCAGATAAGAGGCTGGGATGGTGCTGCAAAATAACCTATTGACATCCATTTTACACCATATTTTTCAATCGGGATAATCATGTCCTTTCCGCTGCTGTTGTCCACAAGCGGTTTTTCATGCTCTGTATCAGTCATCTTGGGAACCGACGGTCCGTAAACATCGGCATCTGCAAGCCCCACCTTGTACCCTGCCTTTGCCAATGCGACTGCAAGGTTCACCGCTACTGTAGATTTACCCACTCCGCCCTTTCCGGACGCAATGGCAATTATGTGCCCCACATTCGCAACCGCCTCCTGTCCAAGTTCAAGGGTGAGCCTCTTCTGAATCTTCCTCTCTCTCACAAGCTCCATTATAGAGATTTTAAAATCCTCTCCCGGATACTCTTTTCTTATCTCCTCCTCACAGCTCTTCTTGATTGAAGAGGCTAATGCATCAGGTGACGGAAAAACAAGTTTAAACCGAACCCGTCCATCCTCAATCTTAATATCTTCAATCATCTCCAGCGAAATCAAATCCTTATCCTTCACCGGGTGTATAACTCTGGCCAGCGCCGCCTCAATTCTGCTCTTCTCCATATTTAAAAAACTTTCATATTATTTTCTAGACAACAAAG
>CAZPRX010000221.1:0-2672 GCA_964588835.1 uncultured Muribaculaceae bacterium | reverse complement strand
AAGCGGAGATTGTGACACCATATATATTCAACGGCATATTTACAAAACCCTCTGTGTCACCCTCCATAAACTTAAATTTCTCAAGTTCATCCTTTGTTAGTACTATATATCCGGCTCCCAGCTCAGGCAAAATTTTCATTTTGTTAAGAAGCGAATGCCCCATCAGCCTCATCCTCTCTTCAGTAAAACCAGCAAAGACTTTTAGCTGAAGTGTCTCCTTATCTACACCATGCAGAAGAAGCTCATAGGACATTAAAAATGTGCCCGCCTCAACAGAATTTGAAAAGTTGTTTGTGTCTGTCATCATCCCCACATACAACGATTGTGCCGTAATATCGGGGATACTACCAACAGACCCCTCTTCCATCTCTCTGATGAGCCAGAAAAGCAATTCACAAGTGGAGGAGACCTCAGTATTTGAGATAACCAGGTCAAATGCCTCTTTTTCCGGCTGAGGATGATGGTCAATGAGAACTTTCTTTGCTGAAGAATTTCTTACCAACACCTCCAGGTCATCAATTCTTTTAAGCTGATTGAAATCAAGTGCTACAATAAGATCCGCCCCTTTAATTGCCCTTTCAGATGCATCCTTTCTCCACGAATGAATTATTATATCACCCTCCTTGTCGAGAAACTTAAGGTTCTTGGGGTATGGGTTTGGGACAACAATCCTTGAACGAATACCCTTTGAAGATAGATATGACTTTAGAGCAATCACAGAACCCAGGGCATCGCCGTCCGGATTTGTATGAGTTACTATTGCAATAGATGATGCAACTTTAACTGCTTTTTTAAAATCAATCGCTGAATTCCTTTTTAAATAGCCCTTCATCATAAAAAATGTTGGAACAAAAATAGAAAATATATTGTGGGGTCTGAATATTTATTTTAATTTTGTGGGAACTTTGCGAGAAATTAATACAAACAGATAACCACTAATGAAAAAGGTCTTAACTATTGTTGTGCTGCCTATTATAGCTATTGTAATAGGCTATTTGATCTATACCAGCATTCAGGAGCCGGTGATTTTCGAAAAACAGAGAAAATTCAGGGAAACCATAGGTATTGAAAGACTTAAGGACATCCGGACACTTCAGGTTGCCTACAAATCAAAACATAACAAATTCACCAGCAACATTGATTCACTCATTGATTTTTACAATAACGGTGTTATTACTGTTATCAAACAGATCGGTTCAATGGATGACTCTTTGGCTGTTGCACAAAAGAGAGTGTACAGAGACAGTATTAAAATTGCTGTTCGCGACACACTACTTAAAAGAGATGGCTTTGTAATTGACTCAATTAAATTTATCCCTTTCAGCGGCAAAAAAGAGATTGAGATGAAGGCAATTATAGGTAAAGTTTCAGGAGTAGAAGTTCCTCTTTTTGAAGCAAATATACCTTACGAAATTCTTCTCAACAACCTCAACAGACAACTGCTGATAAATCTTAAATCAGACCGCGAGATGGTGGGTAAATACCCCGGCTTGAAGGTTGGTAGTATTGAAGCACCTAACAACAACGCAGGTAACTGGGAATAATAATGCCTGTAATTGTCAACAAACAGCTGGAGCTGGATAAGACAATTCAATACAGACTATCCATTCAAGCTGACTTGAATGGATTTTCTTTTTCAATTGTCAACGATATTCTGAAGAGATGCCACTTCCTCTATCAGTCGGATTTCTCATACATTGAAGATCCGGACACATATAATGTGGCTATCTACAAAATGATCAAATCCTTCCCGCTCCTATCCAAGAAGTTTGCCTCTACCGATGTTTTGATCAACACACACAAGTTTACATCAATCCCGTTGAGCAACTTCAAGAGTGAAGATGCCGGACTAATTCTTGGACAGCTCCATTTTCTGGAAGAGCTGGACGAAGTTGACATTATTATTGACGAGAGTCAGGAGATGGCCTTGCTATTTGCGGTTAACAGCACACTGTTGAATACCATAAAAACAATACAGCCGGAATTCAAAGTTGCCCCATCCATCTACCCCTTCATAAAAAACACAAGATTCTTCCCGGATCCTAATAAAATATTTATCCAGTACCATAAGGGGCACGTTCATATTGTACTGGTACAAGGGTCAAAGGTTGTTTTTTGTAACTCATTCCCTGCCGTACAATTTAACACAGCTTTATACTACCTTATGCTTGCTGTTAAACAATCGGGAGCCAAGCAGGAGTCATTCTCTGTCTTCCTTTCCGGCAACATGCGAGAAGAGGATGTATCCGGTCTCACAAAGTATTTTCCGAGGGTTGGATTTTTCAGACATCCGTCAATACTCCTGGGCAACTCAGAACTAGAGATGAAATACGCATCTATGATGTTTCCATTATGAGAATAATCTCAGGTGAATTAAAAGGGAAGCAGTTCATACCTCCCGCCGGATATAAAGCAAGACCCACAACAGATTTTGCAAAAGAGGGACTATTCAACATATTAGTCAATCAGTATAACTTTAGCGAGATAGCTCTTCTTGACCTCTTTTCAGGAACAGGAAGCATCTCATTTGAATTTGCATCAAGAGGGTGCAAAGAGATAACAGCCGTGGACATGAACATACAGCATGCCTCTTTCATTAAGAGCACTGCTGTTAAACTCGGAATAACCGGCATTCAGGTTCTCAGAAATAACGTATTCGATTTCCTGACAAT
>CAZPRX010000220.1:0-2673 GCA_964588835.1 uncultured Muribaculaceae bacterium | reverse complement strand
TACATCTGAGTGGATATATCTGCTTCTTATGTCAATTTTTTCCAGAAATTTATCTAGCTCCTCAGCCATTCGTTTAGTGAGAGTAGTAACGAGAATTCTCTCATCCTTTACCACCCTTTTGCGTATCTCCTCTAAAAGGTCATCAATCTGATTTTTTGTAGGCCGAACATCAATCGGCGGATCAAGAAGACCTGTAGGCCTTACAACCTGTTCAACAACAAGTCCCTCAGAGGCTGCAAGTTCGTAGTCTGCAGGTGTTGCACTTACAAACACCCTCTGACCAATAATAGATTCAAATTCATCAAATTTAAGAGGCCTGTTATCTGCAGCGGCAGGGAGGCGGAAACCAAAATCAATAAGGGTCTCCTTTCTGGCCTTGTCACCGCCGTACATTGCTCTCACCTGAGGAATAGTAACATGACTCTCATCTATGATTGTTAAAAAATCCTTGGGGAAATAGTCAAGAAGGCAGAATGGTCTTGTTCCCGGTGCACGTCCGTCAAAATATCTTGAATAGTTCTCAATTCCGGAGCAATAACCAATCTCTTTCATCATTTCAAGATCATACTCCACTCTTTGCTTAAGTCTTTTGGCTTCAAGATGCTTGCCGATCTCCTTCAGATATTCAGTGTGATTATACAGATCATCCTGGATATTGTGTATTGCAGCCTTTTGCCTCTCTTTTGTGGTTACAAAAATATTAGCAGGATAGACTGATATCTCATCTAAATCCTGGATGTGTACACCTGTGATTGGATCAAATAGCTCTAGCGATTCAATTTCATCTCCAAAAAAAATGACCCTTAAGGCAGTGTCGGTGTAAGCAGGATAGATATCAACACTGTCACCCTTTACTCTGAATACCCCTCTTTTAAATTCGTTTTCGTTTCTTGAGTAGAGGCTGTCAACCAATGCATACAGAAGTTTATTCCTTGCGACAGTTGACCCTCTCTTTATATTGATTGTGTTTGAGTGAAAATCTTCAGGATTTCCTATTCCGTAAAGACAAGAGACACTTGACACTACAATTATATCCTTTCTTCCAGAGAGGAGTGCACTTGTTGCTGCAAGCCTGAGCTTCTCTATCTCATCGTTGATGCTCAAATCCTTCTCAATGTATGTGTCTGTTGTGGGAAGATATGCCTCCGGCTGATAGTAGTCATAGTAAGAGACAAAATACTCAACCGCATTTTCAGGGAAAAAGGCTTTGAACTCACCATAAAGCTGAGCTGCGAGCGTTTTGTTGTGGCTTAATATGAGAGCGGGTCGTTGTAACCTCTCAATTACATTAGCCATCGTAAAGGTCTTTCCTGAACCGGTAACACCAAGGAGAGTCACCGAGTTGACACCATCGTTCAGGTGCCCGGTAAGCTCTTCTATAGCCTGAGGCTGATCACCCGTGGGGCTGTATGGTGAAACCAGTTTAAATCCCATAGACCTTTAACTTTACCTCTTTTTAAGAGAGGTTTTTACTTTTTTCATGTAATCTTCAAGACCTGCCACAACTCTCTTCATCATCATGTTCTGGAACATTGGGTCAGCCAATAGCTCCTCATCCTCCAGACTACTCATAAACAGAGTCTCAACAAGAATGTTCGGATAAAAAGTAGGGGCATTCAAGGAAAAGTTGAAATTTCCTACAAGACCAAAGTTCTTCACTTCAAGCTCAAGGAGATTTTCAAGAACACTCTTTGCCATCTCTCTGTACTCTATATGCTTATAGTAAGTACTTGTACCACCGGGTCTTAGCGGATTTCCTCCTGCATTACAGTGCACAGATACCATCATATCAACACCCGCTGCGTCAAATATGTCTACCCTCTCATACATTGAAAGGTCTGAATCATCGCTTCTGCTAAGCACAATAGTTGCTCCTCGTTTCTCAAGCTCCTTTTTGAGCATATATACCATTGCAAGATTGAGGTCCTTCTCATTTATACCAGATGTACTAACTGCTCCTGAGGCTCTGCCGCCGTGACCGGCATCCAATCCTATCTTAAGACCTGCAAGTGTTCCTTTATAAGCCGGCTGAGGTGTGTGTTTAATAGTAATCACCAGAGAATTTCCGGAGTACTCTGCCTTATATCCCCAGCTAAATTTATCCTTAAGGTAAATGTAAACTCTGAATATATCATGAGAAACCTGATTAAAGTCCACATAATCAATTACCTCAAGGTCCAGATATTGAGTAATCCAGTTTGAATTGTTTGCAGCTCCGTGAATCTCAACAACAACTCTCCTGGGCTCCATCTCCTGATAAATAATGTATGGAAGTTTGTCTCCAAGAGCAACTCTTACAACATCTGTGTTATTGCTTTTTGTAACGCTCCATGAGCTTGTGAGCGAGTAAGCTGGTTTTGTTCCTGCAGGTTCGCGTTGAACAAGAGATTTAGGTATAAAGGCGTATCTGCCATCAGAGAGTCTTACTTTGTATAGAGCCCTGGCTGAATCCAGCAGCTCCATTTTAATTCCGGGAGACAAAAAGTTAATTTTTGCTCCGCCGAGTCTGTCCTCGCCTACACCGTAGTTAAGGTATGCTCTCTCTTTTGTTGATACAACTACTCCTGAAAAGTCAGAGGCAGGAAGCTGAACCTCAACTGGGGCCGGTTTAACCAAATTGACAGTAAACTTTTCAATTGTATACGGCATATCATCATTTGGTCTGGCATCACA
>CAZPRX010000219.1:0-2675 GCA_964588835.1 uncultured Muribaculaceae bacterium | reverse complement strand
TTTTTTGAGTTAACAACCTTAAGAGAGAGGAACATCCCTATGGCAAAAAGTATGTGAATTATAAGATATATAATATTCATAAAAAATGTGTTGATAAATATTGTGCGAAGATAAAACTTAAAATACATACTTTTGTGTCCGTCAAATCAAATATAAAATCATGGGCGGACTTTTTGGTGTCATTTCTAAAGAGAGATGTGCGACAGATCTTTTTTACGGTACAGATTACCATTCACACCTTGGGACAAGAAGAGGTGGACTTGCTACTAGAAATTCAGAAGGGCACTTCTCAAGATCAATTCATAATTTGGAGAACTCACATTTTAGAGCAAAATTCGAAGAAGATCTAAAAAAATTTGATGGGAATTCAGGAATAGGTGTTATAAGTGATACAGATCCACAACCCATGATAATCAACTCTCATCTAGGCAAATTTGCTGTTGCCACAGTTGGAAAAATTATCAATATTGAAGAGTTAGAAAATGAGCTAATTGAAAAAGGGAAAAATTTTACAGAGCTTAGCTCCGGAAAAACAAATCCAACAGAATTAACATCAATTTTAATAACAGAAGGAGAGGATTTCACCAAAGGTATCCTTAATGCACAAAATAAAATAAAGGGCTCTTCATCGCTTCTGATATTATGCTCTGAAGGAATTATTGCTTCAAGAGATAAGTATGGCCGAACCCCTCTCATTATTGGCAAAAAAGGTGGAGCTTTCTCAGTTGCTTCTGAAACATGTGCATTTCTGAATTTAGGATACGAAGATGAATACTATTTAGGCCCGGGAGAAATTGTTCTGATTAATGAAAATGGGTACCGACAACTTTCTCCTCCCGGCAAAAAGATGCAAATATGCTCCTTTCTATGGGTATATTATGGATATCCCACCAGCTCCTATGAAAAAATAAACGTCGACGATGTTAGATACTCACTTGGATATCTGCTCGGAAAAAAAGACAATACGGAGCTCGATATCTCATCTGCGATTCCCGATTCTGGCACTTGTATGGCTATCGGGTTTGCAAGTGGTAAAAAGATACCATACAGATGCGCTATTGTCAAATATACACCTACCTGGCCAAGAAGTTTCATGCCTTCTGATCAGTCTGTGAGAAATCTAGTTGCTAAAATGAAACTTATCCCTAATAAAAGCTTATTACGAGAAAAGAAAATAGCATTTTGTGATGACTCTATTGTAAGAGGAACCCAACTTGGTGATAATGCAAAAACATTAATTGATTATGGAGCAAGAGAAATTCACATAAGGATAAGTTGTCCACCTCTTGTATATCCGTGCCCTTTTTTAAACTTCTCAGCATCAAGGTCCCCATTAGAATTAATTACAAGAAGATTTATTCAGCAAAAAGAAGATAATAACGATGTAAACCTTCATAAATACTCTGATAATTCCACAAAAGAGCATCACGAAATGATTGAATATATCAGAAGAGAACTTAAGTTATCTAGTCTTCAGTTTAATACAATTGAAGATTTAGTGACCTCAATAGGGCTTGATAAATCATCCATCTGCACCCATTGCTTTGATGGAACCAGTTATGGAAATTGATAATAAAAGTCGTAAAATTTTGGTATTTAAGATTTTTAATTATCTTTGTTATGCATAATTAACAATTTCTTAACCTTATTCACTTCGGTTCTTATGAACATTTTTGTTTCAAGTTTGAGTTTCCGTGCTAAAAAAGAAGATTTAGCCGAACTTTTCGCACCATACGGCGAAGTAACATCTGCCAGGATAATTTTTAATCGCGAAACTCGTCGCTCAAAAGGCTACGGATTCGTTGAAATGCCTAATGAATCAGAGGGCAATGCTGCAATTGCAGCACTGAACGGATTTGAACACATGGGTCGTACCATTAATGTTGCTGTTGCAAACGAAAGGCCACCCAGAGAAGAGTAGATTATATTTATAACTAATAAAAGAGGCTGTCTAAATTTAGGCAGCTTTTTTTAATAATGGTTATATCTATTTTACAAGTTTCATTTCGTTTAATAAATGCCCAGCACCTGCAACTTTGTCTATAACGAACAACACATATCTGACATCAAGTGATATGTTCCTGCAGATTTCAGGATCGTAAACAATATCACTCATTGTTCCTTCCCAAACCCTGTCAAAGTTAATTCCTACTAAATTACCTTGAGCGTTAATTACAGGACTTCCAGAATTTCCTCCTGAGGTGTGATTTGATGCAATAAAACAAACGGGTATAGTTCCGTTTACCTCCCATCTTCCAAAATCTTTTGTTTTATAAATATCTCTAAGTTTTTGAGGAATGTTGTAATCGTAAATGTCCGGATTATCTTTTTGCATTATACCATCTAGCGTAGATAAATGCTTGTAGTAAATCCCATCAGAAGGGCTGTATCCTTTCACTTTACCATAGGTAATTCTTAATGTAGAGTTGGCGTCAGGATAGAAATCCTTCTGTTTGTCAAATTCCATCTGCCCTTTCATATATCTTCTATATAACAGCGCTAGTTTCGAATTTGCACGATCAATTGTAGGCCTTATAAAATTATTGAAATGATCATTGAACTTTTGATAGAATAAATTAACTTCTCGCAATCCAACCCTTCTCAAAGACAAAGATTAAACTAAACCCTCAAATAAATTAACAGGCCTAAAGATAATAGTAACTCCAAAAAAGAAG
>CAZPRX010000218.1:0-2677 GCA_964588835.1 uncultured Muribaculaceae bacterium | reverse complement strand
TTTTCAGTTACTTTAGGGTCGTTGTGGTAAATACCGATATGCTCAATACCGGCAGAAAATAAATTCTTCTCTTTTACATAGGCCCATAATTTGGTGAATGTTCCAGGGAAATCCAGGTCGCTATACGCACCAAAAAGACGGATGTAGATTGCTTTTTTGCTTTCAAGCTCCACAATTTTAGGAGACTTCAGTTTAAATTCAGGATTAAGTTCTTCTTTTCTCATTATGAAATAGTTTTTGTCTGCCCTGTACTCCCTGGGAGAGATACCGTACAGTTGTTTGAAAGATTTGGAAAGGGATGAAGGCACTTCAAACCCGACGTTGTATGCAATCGTCTCAATTGACGATTCCGAGTAACGCAGTTGATGAGCAGCTGCCTCAAGACGCAATCGGGTTATGTAGCTTCCCAGCGGCTCACGGATAAATGCTTTAAAAATGCGGTGGAAATGGTACTCGGAAAAATTTGAAATCTCAGACAAAGTTTTCAAATCGATAGCTTCGCCAAGATTGTGATTGATGTACTCAATTACAATGTTCAGCCTTTTAAGGTACTCCTCCCTTGTTGATTGTTTTGTATTCATAATGCAAATTTATGGTCACGCCCGCAAGCAGGCTTTTCCTGAATTGCTAATTTATAATAAAGTTTTTTCTACATTTGCACATCTAAAACTATTGGATGTTTAATTCTAATTCGGATCTGGTGTAAATAGCTGTTAACCCGGGAATTATATTCTCAGGTGACAGGATTTATTTTTTATTATCTCAGGCATCATTTGCTTGAGAGTTTTGTTCGTTTTATATTTTTTCAAAAATTTTTACACCATGAGTAACGAAAATAAATCAATTATAGAATTTGATTTTAACCTAATTTGTGAATATTTCTCAGCAATTGAGAGGCAAGGTCCCGGAAGTAAAGAGGCCACTATCAAGGCTCTTTCATTTATTGACAATCTCAATGATAATTCCAGAATTGCAGATCTTGGTTGCGGAACCGGAGGCCAGACAATGGTTCTGGCTCAGAATGCACCCGGGACAGTTACCGCAATTGACCTCTTCCCCAAATTCATAGACATCTTCAATGAAAATGCAAAAAAGCATTCATTACAAGAGAGGGTTAAGGGAGTCGTAGGTTCAATGGACGACCTGCCCTTCACAGAGGGGGAGCTTGATTTGATTTGGTCCGAGGGGGCTATCTACAACATCGGCTTTAAAAAGGGGCTGAGCTATTGGAAGCAGTTTTTAAAAACCGGAGGGTATCTGGCTGTTAGCGAGGCCTGTTGGTTTACGCCTCAGAGGCCGGCCGAGATAAGCGATTTTTGGATGGAGGCCTATCCTGAAATTGATACCATCCCGGCAAAAATAGCGCAAATCCAGGATGCCGGCTACGTGCCTGTCGCCTCCTTCATTCTGCCGGAGAGTTGCTGGACCGATAATTTCTATGTTCACCAAAAGGAGGCCCAGATCAAATTTCTGGAGAGGTACCCAAACAACATAAGTGCTCAAGAGCTTGTTGCTAACGAGCGTCGGGAGGCAGAACTCTACTCTAAGTACAAAGAGTTTTACGGGTATGTTTTCTTTGTTGCCAAAACTTTGCCCCGGGGGTAAAGTATCAAATTGACCTCTGGGGTGGCATGCACCTCCCTAGATGTAGTTACTAAAGACGGCACAATCCCTAATTGTGGGGATTGTGCTTTTTTATTTGTGTACGGACCTTTGCACTGTTTTAAAACCACTATTTCAAAACCCATGTTTAAAAACAAAACAATGCACAGGTTATTTTCGAAAATATTTTTTATAGTGACGTTATCAGCAGGGCTATTCATAGCGGGAGCTGCATTCGGTCAGGCAGACCTTTCGCTCACCGGTGTTGTAATCTCTGAAGAGGATGGAAAACCGGTCTCATTTGTAACGGTAAATATTAAGGGGACAAACAGGCACACCCTTACGGATGATAATGGGAGGTTTGTAATCCCGGGAACAATAGGTGACACCATTTTTGTGTCATCGCTAGGCTATAATCCCGTGGTAATGGCTGCGGATAATCACAATCTTAATGTTAAGATAAGGCCGGCCACCATATTGATGAACGAGCTAGTTGTGATATCAACTGCGCTTGGTATTAAACGAGCTCCCAAAGAGCTTGGGAGTTCAACCGAGGTAATCCGCAAGGAGGATTTGGCTCAGGGCTCACCGGTAAATCCTCTTACAGGACTCACCGGAAAGGTGGCCGGCCTCAGGGTAAATATGTACGACAGTAAAGTGGACCCTAATTTTCAGATTACTATGAGGGGTTCCAGATCTATCACCGGTAACAACGCGCCACTCTACGTTGTTGACGGAGTTCCCGTTCCCGATATAAGCAGACTAAACCCATCAGACATTGAAAGTATCACGGTTTTAAAAGGTGCAAACGCAGCTGCACTATACGGTTCCGAAGGGGTAAACGGAGCACTGATAATCGTTACCAAGAGCGGAGAGGGGAGTGACGGCCGGGTAAGTTTCAGACAATCAACATCTCTCTCTGAAGTCTATCTTCTTCCTGCAGCCCAGACTCAGTACGGACAGGGTATTGACGGGGTTTACAGTCCTACAGAATATCAATCCTGGGGAGCTGCTTTTGATGGTACTCCGGGCAACTCAGCCAGAAAAAAGGATGTAAGAAGAGAGCTCTTTACAA
>CAZPRX010000217.1:0-2677 GCA_964588835.1 uncultured Muribaculaceae bacterium | reverse complement strand
ATTGAGGGTGAGTCAAATTCCGGAAAACACAACCATTCAATATTTCCCTTTTTGGATATTAATGCTGCTGTCTGACAATTTCCAATCACTCCGTAATCCAGGTTTCCCATTATCTTCTATTTATATGGTTCAAAAACAAAAATACTAATTAATTTTTTGTTAACTTGGTTGATAATTTATATGCCTTATGGAAACCAAGAAAGCTAGCGAGGATTTCCTCTCCATCTTATTAAAAGGGGAGAGACAAAAGGGAATGGATTTAGTTAATGAATTACTTACTGATAACAAGGGTGTTCAACAAATCTACGAAGAGGTTATCAAGCCGGCAATGTATAAAGTAGGTGAACTTTGGGAAGCAGGTACTATTAGTGTCGCCTCCGAGCACCTTGCATCTGCAATTGTTGAGTCAATACTGGGTCAGCTGTACTACAGAGTAATCACAAGCTCCGGATATAAAGACAAAGTGGCTGTTATCTCATCAGTGGAGCAGGAGGTTCACCAGATAGGTGCAAAGATGGTGTCAGATGTTTTTGAGCTGAACGGCTGGACATCTCATTTTCTCGGAGCAAATACCCCTATAGACGACTTAATAAGGTTTATTGAGAAGTTTAATCCAAATACACTTGGGTTATCAATCAGTATTAACATGCACACAGATTATCTTGAAAGGACTCTAACAAAAGTGAGAGACAAGTTCCCTGAAATTCCTGTACTCATTGGCGGCCAGGGGCTTATTGAAGAGGGAAAAGATATTATGCTCAGACATCCCGGAGTTCTCTACCTTAAAGATTTATCTGCACTTGAGAGTTTCCTTAAACAACCTCTATATGAAAAGACGAGGGCTAATTAATCAAATTCTCGACAATTGGCACTTAGAATTTAAACTCTCGATTGCTGAGAGTCCATCAATCTATCTTGCACTGTTTAATGAAGCCGGAGATCTTATCTTCGCTAATAAAACCCTTAAGAGGACTTTCATTACAAAACTCTCACCCAAAGATAATTTCCTCAATCCATCATTCTCCAAAATCCTTAAGACACAGCCCAAAGATTCACTAATATACAGCGGTTATGTAACACTGGGCAGCTATGATACAGAGAACATCTCTCTTCTTGGCAAAATTTACAGAAAAGGGTCTGAAATACTGTTCATTGGAGGTGTTGATTCAGGGCAGTTGCTAGAACAGAATAAATTGCTCTTCAATCTTAATAACGAAATAAACACTCTCCAGAGAGAGCTTACCCGCGAAAAGACTATGCTGGAGGAGGCAAATGCTACAAAAGATAAGTTCTTTTCAATCATTGCCCACGACCTAAAAAATCCATTCAATGCCCTTCTTGGTTTTTCCGATTATCTTTTGGAGAATTTCAGGGAGATGGATCAGGAGGAGATTGAGACGCAGCTTGAGATGTTAAGCGACACCAGCAAACAAACCTACACACTTCTGGAAGACCTTCTTACGTGGTCAAAGACTCAGAGGAGTAAAATTGACTGTAAACCAGAGAAAATCGACATTAAATTTCTGTGCAACGAGATCAGGGGGGCTGTGGGAACAATGGCCGAGGAGAAAGACATTGAACTACAACATGTAGCTGAAGAGAACCTTGAGTTGTTTGCAGACCCTAACATGCTTAAGACTTTTCTTAGAAATCTGGTTTCAAATGCAATAAAATTCTCATTTAGAGGAAAAAAGGTAATTGTAACTTTTGCAAACGTGGGCAAATTCACAAAAATTACAGTTTCAGACAGCGGTACGGGTATATCGGCAGTTAATCAGGGCCGATTGTGGAACCTGGCCGGAAAGTACACCACCAGAGGGACAGAAGCGGAGTCCGGAACAGGGCTGGGATTGATTATCTGCAAAGAGTTTGTTGAGGCCCATGGTGGAAAAATCTGGGTTGAGAGTGAAGAGAATGAGGGTAGTAATTTTATATTTACTCTTCCTTTAAAAACTTGATACTAAATTATAATACATATTCTTATGGACACAATATCAGGATTTCTTGCACCACTTCTTATTATTGCTGCAATAACTTTACTTCACATTGTGCTTCCCGCAAGATATATTAAGGGTTACATAAACAACCCGGGCACTTCTGATAAGATGTTGTACAGACTGAACGGTCTGCTTGTTCTTGCATTCTCAGCAGCTATCTGGTTTTCGTTGGGTAATTACGGAAACTTGCCATACAACTGGCTATACCTTCACAGATGGGAGGGACTTGCAGGTGCCTGTTTGCTTGGGCTGATTTTTTCTGCAGTCGTTGTATTTAATTATAAACCTGTACGGAAAAACATACTCGCAGATTTTTTTCTGGGCCGTGCAGAGAATATTTCAATCAATAAAGACAGGATTGATTTGAAGATGTGGCTCTACATGGTAGGGGCAATAATTTTAGAACTTAACGTATTGAGTTTTGCCGCTCACCACAACATGACATACGGCAGCGAGGCCTCACCGGGGATTCTCATCACATCACTTCTGCTTACCTGGTTCGTTACCGAATATCTCTTTTTTGAAAGAGTTCACCTCTACACTTACGACATTTTTGCCGAAAGGGTCGGCTTTAAACTTGGCTGGGGATGTCTGGTCTTCTATCCATTCTTCTACACGATTCCGCTTTGGTCAACAGTCCATCTGCCTGATCCCGGACTCTCTTCACTGTACTACATTCT
>CAZPRX010000216.1:0-2682 GCA_964588835.1 uncultured Muribaculaceae bacterium | reverse complement strand
TAGCACTCAAGAGCGACTTCAACACCATATTCGGTACCACATACGACCACAAAGGCGAAACCCCGGGTCTGGGAGCAGAGATTGCAACTCCAGAGTTCTGCAAACAATTTGAAGGCAAACAAATTTTTACAAACGGAGTATTTAAATCAATCATGGTTGTAAAAGGCGGAGCCGACCCTGCCTCTGCAAATGAGGTTGATGCAATATCCGGCGGTACAATTACTTCAAAGGCAGTTGAAGAGATGCTTTTCAAAAGTATAGGACACTATCTTGAGTACTTCAAGATGGCAGCAGGTGCTGCACCTGCAGAGAGTCTGCCGGTTGCAGATTCAACTGCTAACACAGATTCAACTGTAGTACCCACACCTAACCCAGTAAACCAGTAAGCTATGGACAAAAAGATATTTATAGAACCATTGTTCAGAAACAACCCGGTTACAGTACTCGTACTGGGTATATGTTCGGCTCTGGCAGTTACTGTCAAGCTTGAACCTGCTATTGTAATGGCACTATCGGTGACAATTGTTACCGGATTCTCCGGATTCATTGTGTCACTGCTTAGAAACACTATTCCAAACAGGATCAGAATAATTGTACAGCTAGTAGTTGTTGCAATGCTTGTAATCCTTGTAGACCAAATACTTAAAGCATTTGCATACGACGTAAGCAAACAGCTCTCCGTATTCGTGGGTCTTATCATTACTAACTGTATCATTATGGGCCGGATAGAGGCATTTGCACTCGGCAACAAGCCCATCCCTTCACTGGTTGACGGACTTGCAAACGGCCTGGGATATGGTATAATTCTTATTATTATTGCCCTCTTCAGAGAGTTCTTTGGTTCAGGAACCATATACGGCTTCCAGATTATCCCTGCCGACTGGTACATCAAGAACGGCGGCTTCTATGAAAACAACGGACTCTTTATCCTCCCTCCAATGGCTCTTATTCTGGTGGGTTTGGTTATCTGGGTTCAGAGAAGCATTCAAAAAGAGTTACAAGAAAAATAAAACACATCCATTATGCAAGAATTAGTAAGCCTGTTCGTTAAGTCTATTTTTGTAGACAATATGGTATTTGCATATTTCCTTGGAATGTGTTCATACCTTGCAGTATCAAAAAATGTCAAAACGGCAATAGGACTTGGAGTTGCGGTAATATTCGTACTCGGAGTAACCCTGCCGGTAAACTTCCTGCTCAATAAATATGTACTCACCCCGGCAGCACTTACCTGGCTGGGACCTGACTTTGCAGGCATAGACCTGAGCTTCCTTAGCTTTATCATATTTATTGCAGTTACGCTCATTCATAAATATGTGTTTACTGCAGTAATCGCATCCATCGTTCAGCTCGTTGAGATGATTGTAGAGAAATACTCACCTTCACTCTATGCATCGCTCGGTATCTTCCTTCCGCTAATTGCAGTAAACTGCGCAATCCTCGGGGGTTCGCTCTTTATGCAGGAGAGGGGCTACGAGACACTTGCAGAGGCCACCACATTTGCACTCGGCTCAGGAATCGGCTGGTTCCTTGCCATTGTAGCACTTGCAGCCATCAGGGAGAAGCTCTCATATTCACAAGTGCCGGCTCCGTTACGCGGTCTGGGAATCACGTTCATAGTTGTAGGCCTTATGGGTATTGCATTTATGAGCTTCATGGGTATAAAACTCTAAGAGGAGGAGAAAAAGATGAATATTACACTTATTATAATTGTTTCCATAGTAGCCTTTCTCGTAGTTACACTGGCCCTGGTTGCCGTACTTCTTTACGCTAAGGCGAAACTTATGCCTTCAGGAAAGGTGAAGGTAAATATCAACGACGGAGAGAAGGAGCTTGAGGTATCACCAGGAGCATCTCTTCTTAGCACACTTAGTGCCGAGAAGATTTTCCTTCCATCTGCATGCGGCGGTGGCGGAACATGCGGAATGTGCAAATGCCGCGTAACTGAAGGTGGCGGAGAGATTCTCCCTACCGAGACCGGCTTCTTCACACGCAAACAGCAGCAGACCCAGTGGCGCCTCGGTTGCCAGGTAAAGGTAAAAGAGGATATGAAGATTGAGATACCTGAAGAGGTACTCGGCATAAAGAAGTGGGAATGCGAAGTTGTAAGCAACAACAACGTAGCCACCTTCATCAAAGAGTTTGTGGTAAAACTGCCGGAAGGCGAGCACCTCAAATTCAAATCAGGCGGATACATCCAGATTGACATCCCTCCATGCGAAGTGGACTTTGCAAAGGACATTGATGTTCAGCCGGAATATCACGAAGACTGGGACAAGATGAAGATCTGGGACCTCAAGATGGTAAACAAAGAGGACACATACCGTGCCTACTCAATGGCCAACCACCCTGCAGAGGGCAACATCGTGATGCTCAACATCCGTATTGCAACCCCACCTTGGGACAGGTCAAAAGGCACCTTCATGCCTGTAAATCCGGGAGTCTGCTCATCATACATCTTCTCACGCAAACCAGGTGACAAGGTTATGGTATCAGGCCCATACGGAGAATTCTTTATTAAGCCGACAGACAACGAAATCGTATTCGTAGGCGGCGGAGCAGGTATGGCACCGATGCGTTCACACATCTTCCACCTCTTCCACACCGAGAAGACCACCCGCAAAGTGAGCTTCTGGTACGGAGCCCGCTCCCTGAGAGAGGTATTCTACGAAGAGGAGTTCC
>CAZPRX010000215.1:0-2689 GCA_964588835.1 uncultured Muribaculaceae bacterium | reverse complement strand
TTTCAAAAGTGGCTGTTGATATCTCCGTAGAGAATTCTGAAAATCTCTGTTCAGCTGAGAAGAGGGTTAAGGACTCAGTCAAATTGCCCCATGTATTTGAGTCAGATCTTCTGACCGGCCCACTTACTCAGAAAGTGATTAAGAGAGGGGAACTTGACATAATTGTAAGTAATCCTCCTTACGTAATGGAGAGTGAAAGGGTCTTGATGAGGAGTAATGTGATTGATTTTGAGCCGGGAGAGGCGCTTTTTGTCCCTGATAAGGACCCTCTTCTTTTTTACAAGTCGCTTGCAAAGTGGGCTCAGGTTCTTTTGAAGAATGGTGGTGAAATTTTTATGGAGCTAAATGAGGCTAAAGCGGTGGAGACTGCAGAGTTATTCATGGAGAGAGATTTTTGTGAAGTTGAGTTAAGAACAGATATTAATGGAAAACAGCGAATGTTGCGTTGTGTATTTAGAGAAAGTTTATAGATTTGCAGAACAATAGTAAAAAATGCTAATAGCTATATTAAATACTCAGTCATGGTGGTGGCACAAATCAGAAAAGATTTGTGAGTTGCCTGCTATGCCGTGGTATTTATAATTAAAGTATATTATATCTAAGTTAACGCAAGGTCCGGAGCTCACGCTCCGGGCCTTTTTTTATTAATACATTAACGTTATGACAACAAGAAAAAGATTCATGCTGGATGAGAGCGATGTGCCCAAAATGTGGTACAACATTAAAGCCGATTTAACAAAATCACCGGATCCTCTGTTAAATCCCGGAACAAACGAACCACTTAAACCGGAGGAGATGGAGCCCCTGTTTGCAAAAGAGCTTGTAAGACAGGAGTTCTCAAATGAGAGATGGCATGAGATTCCTGATGAGATACTGGAGTATTACAAAATGTACAGGCCCACCCCTTTAGTGAGGGCTTATGGTTTAGAAAAGGCACTTGACACCCCCGCTAAAATTTTCTTTAAAAATGAGAGTGTAAGTCCTGTTGGTTCTCATAAACTGAATACAGCAATTACTCAGGCATATTATAATAAGAGAGAGGGGATAAAAAGAATTACAACGGAGACAGGGGCTGGTCAGTGGGGGTCGGCCATGAGTATAGCTTGCAGCCATTTTGGTCTTGCCCTTGATGTTTTTATGGTTAGACAGAGTTATGATGCAAAGCCTTATCGGGAGATATTAATGAACTCGTATGGTGCGTCTGTTCACGCCTCCCCATCTACAGTTACTGAGTATGGACGGAGCCTGCTTGCCTCATCTCCAAATGAAAGGGGCAGCCTGGGAATTGCCATATCAGAAGCGGTGGAGATGGCTGTTAAAAGCAGCGACACCAGATACGCTCTGGGCAGTGTGCTTGACCACGTCCTCCTCCATCAGTCAATAATAGGTCTTGAGGCGGAGAAGCAGATGGAGATGGCTGGGGAGCGACCGGACAAAGTAATTGCATGTTTTGGAGGGGGCTCAAATTTTGCCGGGATAGCTTTCCCTTTTATAAGGCACAATGTTAAGGCTATTGCTGCCGAGCCTGCTGCCTGCCCCAAACTAACAAGTGGGGAGTACCGATATGATTTTGGTGATAGTGCCGGGTTAACTCCGCTTATACCCATGTTTACTCTGGGTCACGATTTCTCTCCGGAGCAGATTCATGCTGCCGGCTTGAGGTATCATGGAGGTGGAAGACTTGTAAGCCATCTAAAAAGAGAGGGGTATATTGACAGTGTTGCTATAGCGCAAACCGATGCATTCTCTGCCGGGCTTATGTTTGCAAAAAGCGAGGGGATAATCCCTGCTCCTGAGAGTAACCACGCTATTGCTGCTGTTATCATAGAGGCCCTAAAGGCAAAAGAATCCGGAAGGTCTGAGGTTATACTTTTTAACTTGTCCGGACACGGATTACTTGATTTATCTGCATATAAGGATTTTTTGTAATAATTTTGAACTAATACGTACATTTGCACCTCTAAAAATTAATTATGCAATATTTTGGTGAACTCATATCTATAGCGGTAGCTGTCTCCTGGACATTTACCGCTCTATTTTTTGAATTTGCAGGGAAGAGAATAGGGTCGATCTCAGTAAACCTTTTGAGGTTGCTGTTTGCTTTTGTCTTGCTTGGAGGGATGCTTGTGATAACTACCGGATCCTTTTTCCCGGCTGAGGCAGATGGCAAAACATGGCTCTGGATGTCGCTGTCTGGTCTTGTGGGGTTTGTGTTTGGGGATCTGTGCCTTTTCTATTCATACACCATAATAACTGCAAGGTTTTCCCAGCTCCTTATGACTCTGGCACCACCTTTTGCCGCATTTTTCGGATGGATTCTCCTGGGAGAGAGTTTATCTCCTATGGGCTTCCTTGGAATGGCTGTGACAATGTTTGGTATAGGGATATCAATACTTAAAAGGAGTGCTCCTAAAAATGGAGATGCCACAGCAATAGCAGGAACAAGCCATATGGCAGTCGTTACCTGCTGTGAAAAAGAGAAGAAGAGTTTTGTAAAGAAAATGATGCCTGATGTAGAGCTTCACCTCCCTATGAAAGGTGTTCTGCTTGGAGTAGGAGCCGCTCTTGGTCAGGGATTTGGGATTGTACTAAGCAAGGTAGGAATGAATCACTATGCAATTTCTGCAGAGGGGACTGAAGTGGCTTCGTATATTCCTTTTGCTGCAACCCATATGAGAATAATAAGCGG
>CAZPRX010000214.1:0-2693 GCA_964588835.1 uncultured Muribaculaceae bacterium | reverse complement strand
GTTCAAAGTTGTTTTTCACCCTCTCCTTTACACTCTCTACTATCTTGTCAATCTGAGAAATCATTACAGGATCCTTGGCTGCCGCACAGGAGATTGTCCTGAATCCCACTCTTCTGACACCCTCAAGCTTCACAAAATACTCATCTGTAGGAACAAATCTGCTACCCTTTACCTCAACCATATTGTCAGAAATCTGGGTAAAGCTTGAGTTGTGAAGATTGATTGCACCTCCCGGGCCAGGAAGAATATAAGGGTTAGTCTTCTCGTACAGAGTATGCGCTGCAACAGACAGAGTTGTACACTTTCTTAGTGGAGACAGAGGCTCCAGTACAAAACCATCTTTTCTCAAATAGCCAAACATACAGTCGCTGCCACTACCTGGTGATGCTGCAATTGCTGCGCACTCCAGAATTTTACCAAGGTGTATTGCCAGCCCTTTGTCAAATCCCTCTTTTATGGCAAGAGCCGAGAAGACCGACGGGTCGTATGAACGGCCTGCCAGAATCACATTGGCACCACCCTCAAGAGCTTTAATAAATGGCTCTTCACCCATCTGGGCTACTATTCTTACAGACTCTTCAACATCAGCTTCAGAAATCTCTTTTGCAGGGAAAAGCGGAGAGATATCTCCTTTGCGAACCTTCTCTTTTATAAACTCCTTGTCAAATTCAGACTGAATAACAGCAAGTTTAAAGGTGAGTGACTGCTCCTTTGCAATCTCTTTTACAATCTCCAGGGTGAGATCTACGTGAGGCCTTCCGCCGCTTCCGCCTGCTGTTCCTATTATAACAGGTATCCCCGCTTCAAGTGCAGCAGGAATCATTATTGCAAGGTCTCTTTTAACAGAGTTTTTATCTGTAAATGATTTCCCTGCTCCTAAATAATAGGGACCCGGATCGGTTGAACCGGCATCCACCGCAATAACATGAGGCTTGCGCTTCATTCCCTCCTTGAAGGACTCCATAGGGAATCCGTA
Organism: uncultured Muribaculaceae bacterium; assembly: GCA_964588835.1. Lineage (GTDB taxonomy): Bacteria > Bacteroidota > Bacteroidia > Bacteroidales > UBA932 > Bact-08. The sequence goes on along the minus strand of CAZPRX010000214.1, from coordinate 1,717 downwards.
ACCAAGTATCGCCGTAGGCGACAGAATTCTCATCTCTTCCATACTAAAGAATATTTTTAAGAGCAGCTATTCTGCTCATTTCATTGAATACAATCATATATCCCTCATCTACACCCATACCCGGTTTTGCCAGATATTGAACAGGCGAGGTTGCCATAGCTATGTGAGCACAAACCTCGGCAGAACGATTTGTCTCGTTGCAGGTTCCGCCTAAATATGCACCCATTCCGTGGCTCTTACAGTAAAGAACAGCCTCTATTGAGTTATTAATACCTCCAAGGTCCGGAGTCTTAATCTGAGCCATGTGGCCCGCCTTTGCCTTAGTAAAGTCAATTATGTCCTCGAGGGTGTTACACCATTCATCGGCAACGATTTCTGCCTTAATACCTTTTCTCTCCATGTGCTCTCTTATCACCTTAAGTGCCTCAATTTGTGCCTCTCTCTCTCCCATATCCACAGGTCCCTCTACTCTTAGATGGAACGGCTCGGCAATTTTTGCAAGCTCTCCTACGTAGTCGGCGATTTTCTCAAAGTCATTGCTGAAAACCTGACTAAGTGTTCCGTAAACATCAATATGAATTGTAGGATGATATGACTCAAAAGGTTTAAGTTTAATTATCCTGTCTCTCAGCCACTCAATATATGCTGCAATTTTCTCACCCTTCAGACCCACTTTGCCTTCAACATGGTTAAAGAGTGCGTGAGGAAGAACCTGAGCAGCCTTCATAATCATTTTGTCTGCGTTCAGATATCTGTCATCGCCAGACTGAGTGAATATTGGAACCATACTCTCTGAAATCTCGGTACCATATTCGTCAGCGATAATCTGGGCCATAAGTTTTGACTTGCTTTTTGCAACTGCATCAAGGCAGGCTTGTGTTATGCCATAACGTATTGCAGTATGGTATTGTTTACCTGTTGACGGGCTTTTACTCTTGTCAACAATATTTGCAAGCTCTTTGAATGAGGTTATCTCTTTTCCCACGTATAGTGATGCTATCTCTTTCTCAATAAGAGGAATAAAGTCTTTTGCAAGAAATAGCGGATCCCTCCCGCCTGCACCCGAGTACTGAACAGCTGCACAATCTCCGTGAGCTACCGCTCCGTTCTCAAGAACAAACATAACTGAAATTGATTCGCCCGCCTGTCTTACAGCAGTGAAACCATCAGTTGCAGGTGCTCCTTCATAGAATGCACCATCATTTTTAGCCCCTTTTTTGATGGCCTTTTGGTCGTCAAAGAAAAACCCTGTTTTTCCGGCTGAACAAATTACCTTTGTTATTTTCATACTAATTCCTTTTATACTATTTAGGTCTTCCTACAAGGAATCCCTTGCCTATTGCGTAAACATCATCTATAACCATCTGGAAACTTACAGGGCGATTTTCAAATGCTGCCCTCTGCTCCAGTTTCTCTCTGTGGAAATCCTTCAAATCCTTTGTGAAAGGAATATTTCCTATTTCAAGAAGTCTTACGGCTCCTGAATTGTCTCTTGCAGGCATTACCTTACCGGCATTGAATCTGCTTGGTGCAAAAGGAACATCAATGATACCGGCTTCAAAAGCCGCAACAGTTCCCAGTGCAAAGTCTCCCTTGCCCAGCTCCTCAACCTTGCCAAGAATACATCTCATCTCCTGCATAATAATATTGCTCTCAGCAACAACAGCAGGTATCTCTGTAAAACTCTGGTCTTTAAGCATTGATGTCAGCTGCTTTG
>CAZPRX010000213.1:0-2697 GCA_964588835.1 uncultured Muribaculaceae bacterium | reverse complement strand
CAATATGCTTAAATCCAGGGAATCCCGACGAGCCGGTAGTATAGATCCTGTCGGCATAAGTAGATGACTTCCTAGGAGGTACAATACAATTAGTAGTAAACAGAACCGGACCATTGAAAGTCTCAAAATCCTCAATCTGATGCCACCATGAAGAGCCGTAGTTACCCACGAAATGGCTGTATTTCTTAAATGCGGGATAATAGTTTGCAGGAAGCATCTCAGAGTGCGTGTAAACATCAACTCCTGTACCTTCTGTTTGCTTAAGTAACTCCTCCATATCCTTTAGGTCGTGGCCCGATATCAGGATAGCGGGGTTATTGCGGACACCCAGGTTTACCTTTGTAATTTCCGGGTTTCCATAAGCCGATGTATTTGCCTTGTCAAGAAGAGCCATAACTTTAACACCATGCTCTCCGGTTTTAAGGACAAGAGCTGTAAGCTCATCAGCAGTAAGTGAATCATTTGTAGTATCTACAAGCGCCTGCTGAATAAATCCATAAACCTCCTTATCTTCGTGACCAAGGTTAAAAGCGTGCTCAGCATAAGCAGCCATACCCTTAAGGCCATAAATTGTAAGTTCGCGTAAAGAGCGAACATCCTCATTCTCTGTTGCCAAAACTCCCACTTCAAGAGCCTTTGCATCCATATCTGCCTCCTCTTTAGAAGCCCAGAATGCACCTTCAAAAGTGATCTCTGCTATATTTCCACCCTTTGAAACGTAAAGAGCCTTTACCGCCTCTCTAAGGTCGATTGCTTGTTTAACTCTTGTAATAAATCTCTCTCTGTCAAAATTTGCATTAGTAATAGTCATAAAGAGTGAGTCAACAACAAACTTGTTCACCTCATTACTCTCAACACCCTTTTCTCTCAATCTCACAGTGTAGTGAGATATTCCCTTACATAGGAATATTAAAAGATCCTGCAGATTTGCGACATCGGCAGGTTTACCGCAAACACCATTTACGGTACAACCTGTGTTTTTTGCTGCCTCCTGGCACTGATAACAAAACATGTTACTCATAAGTCAATTATATTTGGTTAATTATTTCGAAACAAAAGTAGCGGACGCAAAAACAAATAAGTGTAATTCTTGTTACACTTATATAAAAACTTGTTACCCTAAAATAAAAATATTAAATTAGCTTAACAAACAGAATCTATGCATAATTTGGACTTTTCAAAGTGCCCCATAATGGGTGATCTCGGAAACGAGAGAGTACACAAACTTTTCACAGGGGCAAACTATAAACTGGAGATTTTTGAAAAAGGAGAAGTTGTAGCAATGCAAGGCTCTCCATGCAAACACCTCTATATTCTATTGACCGGTTCAGTTAGGACAGAGATGAGTACTGAAAATGGAGCTCTCATGACCATTGAAAATATAGATGCAGTCCGTCCACTTGCATCGGCCTTCCTTTTTGCAGAAGATAACACATTCCCCGTTGATGTTACAGCAATCACTCAATGCCGGGTTCTTTTGATACCACGGGATGAGGTCATCCGAATGTTTCAAATGGACGGAAAGTTCCTTGAGAACTACATAAAATTCAACTCAAACAAAGCCCAGTTCCTCTCGAACAGACTTAAGGTTCTCAATATAAAAACCATAAAAGGGAAATTAGCATACTACATTATCGAAGGGCTTGATCAAGCCAGACACACTCTCCCTAACGCCGACTCATACAAAATGGACAAGAACCAGACTGAGCTTGCCAAATTCTTTGGAGTAACCCGCCCTGCTCTTGCGAGATGCATCTCAGAGCTTGAAGACGACGGCATCATCGAACTCCAGAAAAAGATTGTCAAGGTAAAGAATTTCAAAGCCTTAAATAACCTTCTTGGGTAATACAGATTAGGGTGCAGCGAGGGCTAAAGTTTCCCGCACCTGTTTTCGTCCTTGAAAAGTGTTGTAGAACTACTTCCCCAGTCAACCGCAAACACGACGGAACCCCTCCGCAGGGGAACAGTTCTGTAAAAATAAAACCAGATACATAGATTTCTTCTATGTCATCTTGCGCATAATCTATTTGATTTATTATACCAATGTCACTAATTTTGTAAACATAAGAACCAAACAAACTAATAATTAAAAAATTACAATCATGGACGAGCAAATTTATTCAATGCCAAGAATCGGTGACAAAGCTCCAGAATTTAAAGCTGTAACAACTCAGGGTGACATCAATTTCCCCGGAGATTACAAAGGAAAATGGGTAATTCTTTTTAGCCATCCGGCAGACTTTACACCAGTATGTACATCGGAATTTATGACTTTTGCATCAATGGCTGATGACTTCAAAAAGATGAACACCGAGCTAGTTGGTCTGTCAGTTGACGGTCTGTATAGCCATATCGCATGGCTCAGGACAATCAAAGAGAAGATTGAGTACAAAGGGATGAAAGATGTAGAGGTGAAATTTCCGCTAATTGAAGATATTACCATGGAGGTATCAAAAAGATACGGAATGCTTCAGCCCGGAGAGAGCAGCACAAAGGCTGTAAGAGCAGTATTCTTTATTGACCCAAAAGGAACTATCCGCACAATCATCTACTACCCGCTGGCAGTAGGAAGAAACTTCGACGAGATTAAAAGAGTCCTTATTGCGCTTCAGACAGCAGACAACTTCAGCGTAGCACTACCTGCAGACTGGCGCCCGGGCGATGACGTAATCGTACCTACAGCAGGTTCATGCGGAG
>CAZPRX010000212.1:1419-2706 GCA_964588835.1 uncultured Muribaculaceae bacterium | reverse complement strand
CATAAGAACAGAGATGGGGTAGTACACCATAGGTTTATCATAAATTGGAAGAAGTTGCTTAGAGATTCCCTTTGTTATGGGATAGAGCCTCGTTCCCGATCCGCCTGCAAGGACAATTCCTTTCATATTAGCGCAGTTTTAATAGTTTGTTATATACTACAAAACTAATGAATTTATTCTCTACCTAAAAGATTATCTGCTTATGTAATAGATTATCTACAAGAGTGTCCAGCAAATCACCATTGTGGTCAATATAATGCTGAGCTGCATTCACAAGCTCCTGAATATTCTTTTCAGTTGCCTTATCCATATCAACATCAGCATTCATAAGCAGAGGTTCAATCCTGTAGTAGTTCTCAGGACACCCCACCGTCTTACACATCTGCCTTACCTGATAGTCCACAGTCTCGGCAACAGATGACAACATAATATCTATAATTGGACTTAGCCAGCCGATATATCCAAACCTCCTCACCCTCTCGTAAGGGTAGGAGCGGTCGGCCTTACCTGTCCCTGCCGACACCATCATAAAATTTTTCATCGACTCATCTGGCCATAACTTGATTGCCTCCACCAGTGCACACATTGAAGGATTATTTGCATAAATACCACCATCCACAAGGTTCCTGAACGGGATGTTGTCCGCAGATACCCCCTCGGCCTTTAAATTTTCAGAACTCCTTGGATAAACCTTAGCAGGCTTGAAGTATGTGGGTGCTGCCGATGTGGCGCGGACAATATCGCATAGTTTATAGTCTGCCATACTGCCATATTTTCCAGTGTCACTCTTAGTAAACAGCAGCGCCTTTCTGGAGGTCATTTCGTAAGAAGTAATAAGACAGTCTTTTGCAACTTCAGAGATGGTTGCATCCCCTAAAATTCTCTTTGCAAAGTCATACAGGGCATCCTCTTTGTATCTACTTGAAAAGAGTCCAAATCCCGATGTAAGCTTATAGGCAAAGCTTTTGTGAAAAAGTTTAGGTCCCAGCTCTCTGTAAAACTCAAGGATTTGAGCTCCGGTATAACGTTTGGGAGAGAGATATAAAATTGCAAGAATACCACCCGTTGAGGTACCTGCAAGGAGGTCAAAGCAGTCAGCCAGTCTCAGTTCGCGATTTTGCGAGGAGACACGCAGCCGCTCCTCAAGATTAGCAAGGATAGCTGTAGGAATAACGCCGCGAATCCCTCCTCCGTCAATGGTAAGTATTTTTTTCATCTATATTCACATAGATAATATTTATCAAAATATCTTAAACCAAATGTAACAAAAAATGATTAACTTAGCGA
>CAZPRX010000212.1:0-1409 GCA_964588835.1 uncultured Muribaculaceae bacterium | reverse complement strand
GTAATTCATACTGAATACGCTTGATTACTAACTGAAAAAGAATATTAACAATAAAAACAAACAATATGAAATTCAATAAAAAAGTAGAGGAGATCCTCAATAAACAGGTAAACGCAGAATTCTGGTCTGCATTCATGTATCTTTCAATGTCTGCATGGTTTGAAAACCAAGGCCTTAAAGGCATGGCAAACTGGATGAAAGTTCAGTATCTCGAAGAGACTTCACACGCAATGAAGATTTACGACTTCATCATCAGCCGCGGCGGCAAAGCTCAGCTTGCAGCCCTCGACGCAGTCCCTACAGAATGGAAAGGCATCACCGAGATATTTGAAGAGACCTACAAGCACGAGTGTAAAGTGACCGAAATGATTCACAACTGCTACAACGTAGCATCAGCTGAAAAAGACCACGCCACCACAAACATGCTTCAGTGGTTCATCGACGAACAAGTTGAAGAGGAGCAAAACGTACTCGAAATCCTAGACCAGCTCAAACTCATCGGCGACAAAGGACAGGGCATCTTCATGCTCAACAAAGAACTAGCCGGCCGCGTATTCGTTGACGCAACACAAACCGCCTAATCACCTGTCTTCCAAATCGCGTAAATTCGTGTATTTTAAATAGTCCAGGCTACCCGGAAACGGGTGGCCTTTTTTTGTGAGCAGTCTGCGCACAGGCGTGGGTGGGACGAACCTCCATGGGGTTGAATTCTAAGGTGTTACAAAACATAAAACTTACATTATCAGCAAATTACGATTTGTAATTACCTCATTACGAGGTCGATGGAGGTTCGTCCCACCCAACACCGCAACCTCCGGAACCAGATGTCCGGCCAAAGGCCGTATAAACTGCGCAGCACCTTTAAAATCTGCGGTAGGCGATGTGTATCCGCAAATCAGCACGATTCAAACTCTACCCGCGCGGCTGTAACAATCAGATTAAGAGATAAATAACACTTTACCCCTGGGATCATCCCAGGGGTAAAGTGTCAAAACGCAGATAGTTAGCAAGTTACAGCTGCCTGGGTGTCAGAAACACCCAACTTTATTTAAGTGGTGCTTCGCCGTTGATACGGCCTGTGGCCGGAATTTATATGGTGCTTTGCCGTGTTAAGCCGTTCGGCAGAGAGATTTGTTCCTGCCTGAGCACAGAAATGGCCAGTCTGATCACAGGCGTGGGTGGGACAAACCTCCATGGGATTGAATTTCAAGGCGTTTCAAAACACAAATTTCTCAATATCAATAAATTATGTTTTGCAATTACATCATTACGAGGTCGATGGAGGTTCGCCCCACCCAACACCGCAATGCGCCTCCCACCCAACACCGCAAAGCGCCTCGCATGCCGCTAGTCTACACCACTGCCTTGATTTTCGCCGGAATCTCAGCGGGTTCGTTGACGACGGTGAC